>NZ_DBMDHH010000081.1:0-9059 GCF_057433415.1 Anaerotruncus sp.
GGCAACTACGCCGCTCAATGAGCGGTAAGCCTAAGGGGTCGCTGTCGGTCGGCCACCGACAACCTCCGCCGCTCCCCGAGCGGCAAACCTAAGAAAGCCCCCTGTCGGCGGGCAGCCGACAACCTCCGCCGCTCCCTGAGCGGCACATCTGAAGCGCCCCGAAGGGGCGCGAAGTCCTCCGAGCGAAAGCTCAATAAAAAAGAATCTTCACAGCAAGCGCCGAAAGAAAAAACCCGGAAATATCCGCGCTGAGGGCGGCGGGGATGGTATGCCGGGTATTTTTGATGCCCGCCGCGCCGTAATAGACGGCGATGGTATAGAAGGTGGTTTCCGTGGAACCCATCATGACGCTGGCGATGCGGCCGGCGAGGCTGTCTGGGCCGTGGCTGCGGAGGATGTCGTTGAAGATCGCCATGGCGCCGCTGCCCGAAATGGGGCGGATGAGCGAAAGGGGGATGACCTCGCGGGGCAGGCCGAGCAGCTTTCCGATCGGTTCGAGGGCAAAGGAGAGCAGATCGAGGCCGCCGCTGGCCTTGAACATGCCGACGGCGACGACGAGCGCCACAAGGGCGGGCAGGATGTTGACGGCGGTCGTGAGCCCCTCCTTCGCGCCCTCGACGAAGAGGTCGAACACCTTGACGCCGCGCAGAAGCCCGAACCCGACGATCCCGGCGATGGCGAGCGGGACCATCCAGACGCCGACCGCGGTCACGGCCGTTTCCTCCAGAGGGGCGCGAGCAGCCCCGCCATCACGATGCCCACGGCCACCGAGCCGACCGATGCGATCCAGGTGGCGGGCAGGATGTCCAGCGGCGCGGCGGAGCCCGCCTGCATGCGAAGCATCGCCGTGGTGGTGGGGATGAGCTGGATCGAGGCGGTATTGACGACGACGAACATCGCCATATCGTTTGTCGCGGCGCCGTCGGCGCGCTGTTCTTTTGCCATCTCGCACATCGCGCGGATGCCCAGCGGGGTGGCCGCGTTACCGAGGCCGAGGAAGTTCGCGATGAGGTTCATGGTGATGGCGTTCACCGCCTCGCCGTTGGGGCGCAGACCCTTGAAAAGGCGTTTTGTGACCGGAGAGAGCAGGCGGGAGAGCAATTCGGTGAGGCCCGACTCCTGTGCAATCTTCATAAGCCCGCTCCACAGACAGAGCATTCCTGTGAGGGAGAGCACCAGCGTGACCGCCTCTCCCGCCTGCCCCATGGCGGCTTCGGAAAGCTGGGGCATCCGGCCGGTCAGCGCGGCGAAAACGAAGGAAAAGAGAATGATTCCTGCAAAAATAACGTTCATCATACCCGGACACCCCCTATCGGTTCCGTATATGTATATTATACAGTTTATTCTTTTATGTTTCGTTATTCATGACAAATATTGACGCATTTTTCACAAATTCGTTTACAATTTTACAAAAATACGTTATATTGTTAGTTAAAGGCATTTTTGCCGGATAGGGGGTGTATAAATGAAATCTACCGGTATCGTCCGCAAAGTCGACGAGCTGGGACGCATCGTTCTTCCAATTGAGTTGCGCCGCACTTTAGACATTAATGAAAAGGATTCCCTTGAGATCTACGTGGATGGCAACCATATTATCTTGAAGAAATATGAGCCCGCGTGCATCTTCTGCAACAGCGCGACGAATGTCGTCAGCTTCAAGGGAAGAAACGTCTGCGCCGAGTGCATCAATCAGTTGTCTGACGCAAAATAGCTGCGTTGAATGTGTGGGAAGAGAAGAAGTAGTCTTTTTGGGAAACAGAAAAAAGCACAGGACATTGGGTCCTGTGCTTTTCTCTTTCTTTCGATTTGTGACCGGTCAGGCGGGCGCTTTCCCCTCCGGTCCGGAACCGCCGGTTTCCTCCCCGCCCGGCCGCGGCGCGGGCGGTTCTTCCGCGGGCGCCCGGGAGGCCTGCGCCTCCAGGTAGCGGTCGATCTCCGGCTTGTATTCCCGGGTGGAGTCCCCATACTCGTCCACGCCGCCGCTCTCCCCCGTCTGGATGAGGTAGCGCGCGTACATCGCGAGGGAGGCGCTCTGGTAGGGCACCAGATAGAAGCAGATCCCCAGCTGGGCGAGCATCAGAAGCAGGAGCAGGCCCGTGACCTGGAAAAGGTAGAAGGGATCGGAGAAGGGGATAAAGAGGACGAGCAGTGCCGCCAGCAGCGACGGCAGGTACCAGAGGATGAAGGAGAGGGCGAAGAGGAAGACGCTCCCCTTGTAGCCGCGCACCAGCTTCACGCCCTCCCGGATGGCCGCGCGCGCCTTGTAGCCGGGATGCTCGGCGAGCAGGTAGGGGGCGAGGAAATAGCGCAGCCCGACGATGACGATCACGACGCAGGCGATCACCATCCAGACGAGCATGAGCAGCATGGCGAAGGTCCGGGTGGCGCGGCCGGCTCCGCCCGCGACGGAGAGCAGCCCTGTCAGCAGGGCGAGCGGGACGGTCAGCAGGAGGGTCCAAAGGAGCATCCGGAGCCCGATGAGGAAGTTGAGCCAGAGCGCGCGGAAATACCCGGCGGCCGTCTCAAAGTAGTGGAAGATGCCCGTTACGCCGTCCCGCTCGCCGCCCGTGCGGCGGTAGTACCAGCGGATGATCCCCTGCCGCAGCGGGGTCATGATGAAAAAGACGAGCAGCGACACGAGCAGCGTGATCGCGATGGAGGCGGGGGCGATGTTCGCCGCCGCCCGGAAGGCGTTGCCCGTGCCCGAGCGGTTGACGAATTCCGACACGCCGCTCACCTCGCGGATGCCGTATTCCAGCAGGTTGATCAGCACCCCGGGGATCACGGAGATCAGCATGATGCCGATCGCCCTGCCCCAGCTGCCCGCCAAAGCCCGCCTGGCGTTGGTCTTGAGCGCCCTGAAAAGTCCCATTGGTATCCCTCCCTGCGGGAGTCGTCCCGCGGCGGATTACTGATTGCTGTTCATAAGGTGCGCCGAACAGCCCGTTTTCACGCGGCCCGGCGCAAATTTTCCCATCCGCTCACGCGAGCAGTTCGGCGGCCCTCTGGGCGACGAAGCCGCCCATCTGTTCGGTCGTCCACACCGGCAGCCCGTCCCCCCGGATGTCGGGGGTGCGCGCCGTTCCCAGCGCGTCGGAGACCGCCTGTTCGACCGCGCCCGCCAGTTCGGGCAGGTCGAAGGTGTAGCGCAGCATCATCGCCGCCGAGAGGATGGTCGCCAGCGGATTGGCCTTCCCCTGCCCCGCGATGTCGGGCGCGCTGCCGTGGATCGGCTCGTAGAGGCCGAAGGGGCCGTCCCCAAGGCTCGCGGAGGCGAGCATGCCGATCGAGCCGGAGATCATCGACGCCTCGTCCGAGAGGATGTCCCCGAAGAGGTTTCCGGTCACGAGCACGTCGAACTGCGCGGGGTCGCGCACGAGCTGCATGGCGGCGTTGTCCACATAGAGGTGGGTGAGCGCCACGTCGGGGAACTCCTCCGCCACGCGGGTGACCGTCTCCCGCCAGACGCGCGAGGTCTCCAGCACGTTCGCCTTGTCCACCGAGGTCACGCGGCGGTCCCGCCTGCGCGCCAGGCCGAACGCGACCCTTGCGATCCGCTCAATCTCGGGCACGCTGTAGCCCATGATGTCCCTGCCGTGGAGGACCCCGTCCCGTTCAAAGCGGCTGTGCTCGCCGAAATAGACGTCCCCCGTGAGCTCGCGCACCACCATGATGTCCACCCCGGCGCCGACGATCTCGTCCCTGAGGGGGGAGGCGGCCCTGAGCGCCGGGAAGATAGTGGCGGGGCGCAGGTTTGCGTAGAGGCCGAGCGCCGACCGGATGCCGAGCAGGCCCTTTTCGGGGCGCAGCCCGGAGGGGAGGCCGTCCCACTTGGGGCCGCCCACCGCGCCGAGCAGCACGGCCTGGGCCGCGCGGCACTTCTCCACCGTCTCGTCGGGCAGCGGGACGCCGGTCCGGTCGATGGCCGCGCCGCCGAGCAGCGCGTAATCGAGGCTGAGCCCGACGCCGCGCGCGCCGCAGACGGCGCGCAGCACCCGGACGGCTTCCTTGACAATCTCGGGGCCGATGCCGTCGCCCTCGAGCACACAGAGGTTCAGATTCATAGCGTACCTTCTCCTTGTAACGATATTATGTACATTCTAGCACGAAAATGTAAAAAGTCCACCAAAAAACGGCCTGCTTATTCGTCGGAATTGTCCCCCTGTCCGGACGGATAGGGGATCTGCTCGTAGACCTCAAACTTCTGGTCGCGCATCCACATCTGCGCGGAGAGCAGCAGCGTGTACCCCTCGCCGGGGCCCGCGTTCCAGCGCACCGCCTCCCGCTCGGGCAGTCCCATCGCGGCCAGCAGGTTCATGATGAGCGCGCCGTGCGTCACGACCGCCACCGAGGTCACGCGCTCCTCCATCATCCGGGCGAAGATGTACGCCACCGCCTCGACGGCGCGCCCCAGGAGCGCCGCCGCGCTCTCCCCCTGCGGCGGGGCGGCCCCGGCGGGGGCCGCGATCCACGCCCGGAAGGCGGGGTCCTGCTCGAGGTCGGTGATCGTCCGGTTCTCGAACGCCCCGAAGTCGAGCTCCCGCAGCTTGTCCAGCGGTTCGAGCGGGCGGCCCGGGTAGAGCAGCTCCGCCGTCTGCCGCGCGCGCAGCAGCGGGCTTGTATACACCCGCTCCGCCCACGGGTACTCGCAGGTGTCCCGCAGCTTTTCCAGCTGCGCCCGACCCTCGGGACAGAGCGGCAGGTCGGTGCGCCCGATGTAGCGCCCCTCGAGATTCGCCCGGGTCAGGCCGTGCCGGAGCAGATGGATTTTGTATGTTAGCATAAACGAAACGCCCCTTTTTGACTTTTTTTCACAAAACTTTCATTTTCTCGACATGCCCTATTTACAAAAGGTTTTGGTTATTATATAATTTACAGTACGTAAAAGGCCTTTTCCGGGACCTCCACGGGTCCTGAGAGATAGATAAAAAAGGTTCTTGAGGGGTATTGACAAATGAACGCTGACTTTCCAAGGGTCCTGACCTTACTGCGCAAGGAGCGCGGCATCAGCCAGAAGCTCGCGGCATCCAAGCTCGGGATTTCGCAGGCGCTGCTCTCCCATTATGAGAAGGGCATCCGCGAATGCGGGCTGGATTTCCTCATCCGCTGCGCCGATTTTTACGGCGTTTCCTGCGACTATATGCTCGGCCGCTCCCCCGACCGCACCGGCTCCAAGCTGACGGTCGAGGATATCCCGGAACCGGACAGCGTCGGCAAGGAGAACGTCTTCAAATCGGGCGTGCTCCCCGTCCTCAATAAAAAGCTGATTGCCAACTCGCTCAACATCCTCTTCGACATGCTTTCGCGCAGCGCGTGCAAGCCGCTCGTCAACGAGGTGTCCTCTTTTCTGATGCTCGCGGTCTACCGGATGTTCCGGCTGGTCTACGGGGCCAACCCGCGCAATCAGAGCGCGATGTTCACCGTGCCCGACACCGTCGCCCAGCAGTACGCCGACGCCGCCATGCAGGTGTGCAGCGCCAACGCCTATTCGATCGCCAAGGGCGATCCCGCCGTGGACATGGAGCGCATCCCCAACGTGGACCCGCTCTACGTCACCACCGAGGCGCTCTCGCGGGACTACCCGCTCTTCGCTTCGTCCCTTCTCAACCTCATCCAGAATTCCGAGGCCCGCATCGCCTACCCGGCCGCCGGGAAAAAATAGCGCGGGCGTTCCCCATCCGGACCGCGGCGCGCGCCCCGGCGGAGCCATGGGGCTATTTTACCATTTTTTGCGGCGCGGCGCAATCGCGCGGCACAAAATTGAACCGTTTCCGCCTGCCGGGGCCCGTCCGTTCGGACGGGCCCTTTTTAGCGCGGCGGAAAACACGGGGACGGGGCGGGGCCCCGGACCCTCGGCCCGGCGGCGGGGGCAGCGCCCCCGCCGGCGCCGTCCTTGGGACGGCGCGGCCCCGCCCCCGCGCGCGATTGACATCCGCGCCGCAATGGGATAAAATTAGCATAGCTAACTGTGCGTATGCCCGCCCCCGGCGTAACCTTGCGGCGGGCGGGCAAACTCTTTTGAAGGGAGGAACCGACATGCCGCGTATCTCGAAACTGCTCGCCGCGGCCGCGGCGTGCCTGATGCTCTCCGCCTGCACCTCCTTCAGCCCGGCGACCGACGATTTGATGCGCCCGCCCCGGCTGACTCCCGAGCAGCGCGCAATCAACGACGCGCTCGACGACGCGGCGCTCACCCAGAACTACAGCCTCAAATATCCCAAGAGCGGCGACCACCGTTCGGCGTTCGTCTTCCACGACATCGACGGGGACGGCGAGGAGGAGTCGATCGTCTTCTACGAGCCCTCGATCGACAACACCGCGCGCATCGTGCTGCTCGACCGGCAGGACGGGGTGTGGCGGTCGCTCTGCGACCTGCCTGGCGCGGGACAGGACGTCGAGTTTGTCGCCTTCGCGAACATCACCGCCAAGGACGCCTCCGACGTGGTCGTCGGCTGGAGCGGCTCCGACCGGGAGGAAAAGCAGCTGCGGGTCTACCGCTATTCCCCCGCCGACCGCGTGCTGGTGAACGCCTTGGCCGAAGGGGTCTCCCCGGGCTATACGACCTATCTGATCGACGACCTCGACCGCAACGGCCAGGCCGACGTCTTCCTGCTCTCGAGCAATTCGCGCACCACGCTGGAATCCTTCTGGATCAACCTGCTCTCCTTTGATGGCGACGCGGTGGCCATCGTCGATAAAAAGCCCCTCACCGAACGGATCTTACAGTTCGCGGGGGTGACCGCCGGGCGGCTGTCGGCCGGTTCCGCGCGGCGCGCGATCTTTGTGGATGAGCTGGTCCCCGGCGACAGCCTCGCGGTCGGCTCGACCGATATCCTCGTCACCGAGGTCTTTTCGGTGGCGGACGGGGAGCTGGTCCCCGTCATCAGTTATTCGGAGGAGGGCGAGGGGGAAGAGGCGGACTATGACCGGCTCGACCCCGATTACCAGAAGCCGAGCCTCTATCAGATGACCAAGCGCCCCAACACCGCCTCGGGCGCCAACAACCCCAACAGCGTCCCCTCCCCCCTCTGTACCGATATCGACGGGGACCGCGCGATCGAAATTCCCACCGCGCGGCTTCTGCCCGGGTACGACCAGGTGGACGAGGCCGACCGGCTCTACCTCACGGAATATAACCGTCTGGAAAAGGACGAGCTTGTCCGGGTGTTCGCCGCCGCGATCAACCGCGGGGGCGGCTATATGGTCGAATTCCCCCAGCAGTGGATCGGCGCGGTAACGATCGTCAACCAGATGGAGAACGGCGAATGGCGGTTTATCGGCTACAACGGCTCGGACGACCCGCTCAACGACCTTTCGGTTGAGCTGGCCCGCATCCGCGTCGTCTCCCAGAAGGATTACCAGGACAAATTCCTGGAAAATTATCAGAAGTTCAGCGAATCCCGCGGGATGTTCAGCTACTACGGCTATATCCCCGAAAGCCCGTCAAGCCCGCTCGCAATCACATGGACCGATCTGCAGGACATGTTCTCCCTGCTCTGACCGGTAGGAAAGGATGGATTTCACATGAAACGGATTTTGGTGGTCGAGGACGAGGACGTCATCCGCGACTTTGAGGTCATCAACCTCAAACGTTCGGGCTATGAGGTCGTCGACGTCCCGAGCGGCGAGGAAGCCCTCCAGATTTTTGACCGCAATCCCGCCTACTTCGACGTGGCAGTGCTCGACGTCATGATGCCCGGCATCGACGGCTTTGAAGTCTGCCGCCGCATCCGGGAAAAGAATTCTTCGATCGGCATCATCATGCTGACCGCCAAAAGCCAGGAGATGGACAAGGTCAACGGCCTGATGATCGGCGCCGACGACTATGTCACCAAGCCTTTCTCCCCCTCCGAGCTTGTCGCGCGGGTCGACGCGCTCTACCGCCGCGTCGCCATGGCCGCCGAAAAGGCCGCCGCGCCCGCGCCCAATGAGATCAAATCGGGGCCCTTTGTCCTCAATACCAAGAGCCGTACCGTCTCGAAGAACGGCAAGATCCTTGAGCTTACTCAGGTGGAATACCAGATCCTTGAATATTTCTTCAACAATCCCAACACCGCCCTTGGCCGGCAGGACATTCTCAATAAGGTGTGGGGCGAGGGATATTTCGGCGACGTCAAGATCGTCGACGTCAATATCCGCCGCCTGCGCATGAAGCTCGAGGACAAACCCTCGGAGCCCGAATTTTTACTCACCGTCTGGGGCTACGGCTATAAGTGGGTGCAGAAGTAGATTTGCCGCGCTGCGCCCGGCGGGGCATCTCCTTGGATTTTCCGCCCGGCGGACGGAAGGCTTTTTTCACGCCCCTCTGGGGCGCTTAAGATGTGCCGCCTTCGGCGGCATAGATTGCCGGGACCCGCCCCGGCGGGCGGGCCGACTTCTTGCGCGCCCAAGAAGTCGGCGGAAGAAGGGCGCTCAAGGGGACTTCCACCTTGGGCGGCCTGCCCGGGCTGTGCCCGGAGCGCGCTACGCGCGACGGCCGCTCGCGGGCGCTCCGCCCCGCGACCCCGGCTTGAGTCCGCTGCGCGGACCCGGCCCTGCGGGCCGGAACTTTAAGCGGTAACCCCCGGGAATACCTTGCCAGAACCCGCGGACTACCGCCGCTCCCCACAGGTACACCAGCTGAGGGCTCAATTCAGGTTGCGGGCGCACCCAACGGCCGAAGCCGCATAACTCGCCATAATCCACGGCGGAAAACAACGCCCGTTTCGGGCGTTCGCACGCTCTGCGCGTGTGCGCGGCGTAGCCGCGCAGTTTTCCGCCTCCCTGTGGGAGATGCGAGCGAAATAAAAACGGCCGCGCCTCCCCTATGGGAACTCCCGGTACGGTTCCGGAGGCTCGCCGGCAGAGGCATTGCGCCCGCGGCGCGGCGGCGGGCGGGATGCTGTCGCTTGTCCGCTCATCCGTGGACGGGGCGCCGCCGACTTTGGCCGCAGGCCAACCGGAGGCGGCGCGGGGGTCGCAGGGGCGTAGCCCCTCGTGCCCTTCTTTGGTTCCTTTCTTGGGCAAGCAAGAAAGGAACTCGCTGTCGGTCGACTACCGACAAGCTCCACCGCTCACTG
>NZ_DBMDHH010000010.1:0-70950 GCF_057433415.1 Anaerotruncus sp.
AAATCTATTCGATGCTCATGAGGGTGCACAGGGCATTGATTTCAGGGGTGACGCCCATCTTGAGCATCGAATAGATTTGCAGCGGAAGGGTGCTCGTCTGCGCGCCGGTGGCAAAAAAGCTGATGACCACGTCGTCCATGCTCATGGCAAAGGCGAGCAGCGCGCCCGACAGGATGGAGGGCGCGATGAGCGGCAGGGTGATGTCAAAGAAGGCGCGCGGCGCGGACGCGCCGAGGTCGCGGGCGGCCTCTCCGATGGCGGGGTCGAGCCCGGCGAGCCGCGCCTTGACGTTGATGAAGATATACGGCACGCAGAAGGTGGTGTGCGCGAGCACGAGCGTCAGCATGCCGAAGGGCAGGCGCAGGAAGGAGAAAAACGCGAGGTACGCCATGCCGAGAATGATCTCGGGGACCATGATGGGGATGAGGGAAAAATTTTCGAGCGCGCCGCGGCCGCGGAAATGCCTGCCCGCGATGCCCACCGCGCCGACGGTGCCGAGCACCGAGGCGGACAGGCTGCTGAGCGCCGCGAGCTCGAGGCTGTTGAAGAAGGCTGTAATGATGTTTCGGTTGTGGAGCAGCTTTTGGTACCAGGAGAAGGTGAACCCCTCCCAGCTAAAGAGCTTGGTGTCGTTGAAGGAGTAGACCACGACGACCAGGATCGGCAGGTACATGAGAATGAGCAGGAGCGTCACATAGATTTCGGGGATTTTGGACCGCCGCCTCATACGATCCCCTCCAGACTCTTTTCACCTGACAGCTTCTGGTAGAGGCCGATCACCAGCAGGGTGGCGGCCATCATGACGACCGAAAGCGCCGCGCCCATCGGCCAGTTGCGGGCGGTGAGCAGTTCGTTTTTGATGAGGTTTCCAAGCAGCATCGTCTTTGCGCCGCCGAGCAGGTCGGAGATGAAGAAGAGCCCGACCGACGGGATGAAGACGAGCACGCACCCGGCCATGATGCCCGCCCGGGTCATCGGCACGGTGACGCTCCAGAAGGCGCGCCACTTGCCCGCGCCCAAATCGCGCGCCGCTTCGGTGAGCGACGGGTCGAGCTTGGAGATCGAGTTGTAGACGGACAGGATCATGAAGGGCAGCAGGGCATACACCATGCCGACCAGCACGGCCCCAAAATTATACAGGAGTTTAAGCGGCGTGTCAATGACGCCGAGCGCGATGAGCAGGGCGTTGACGACCCCCTGGCTGCGCAGGAGGATCATCCACCCGTAGATGCGCACGAGCGAGTTGGTCCAGAAGGGCACGATGACGAGCAGCAGCGCGAGGGAGCGCCGCTTGGGGGAGAGCTGCGCCGTGAAATAGGCGAACGGATAGCCGAGCAGCAGCGTAAAGCCGGTGGTGAGCACCGACAGCCAGAGGCTTTCCCCGAAGACGCGCAGGTAGGCGGGGGAGAGCATCTTGGCGTAGCTGCCGAGCGAAAACTCGGCGACGACCCCCCAGGTGGCCGCGCGCTTCATGAAGCTCATGCAGAGGATATAGATGAGCGGGATGGCGACGAAAAACGCCGTCCACAAGAGGAACGGGATGCCCGCGGCGGGAAAGCCGCGCCCCTTACGCGCGCGCTTCATGCTGGTCGCCCCTTTCCACGATGGCGGCGCAGGCGGGCTTCCAGTAGATGTGCACCGTCTCGCCGACCTCGGCGCGGTCGCCCCCGCCGCCCATGCCGCTCACGATCAGCTCCTGCCCGTCGGAAAGCCCGAGGGTCGTGCGCAGCATGCCTCCGGTATAGCTGTGCGCCCGGACAATGCCGGTGAGCGCGAACCCGTAGCGGCATTCTTCGCCGAACCGGATGCGCTCGGTGCGCACCGAAAGGGTCACCCTTTCGCCCGGCGTCCCCTCGCCGCACGCCTTGACGACGCCGCCCGCGTAGAGCAGCGTCAGCGTGCCGTCCGGCTCCCGCCCCGCGACCTCGGCGGTGAAGATGTTGCTCTGCCCGATGAACTCGGCGGCGAACCGCGTCTGGGGCCGCTCGTAGATCTCGTCCGGCTTGCCGAGCTGGAGGATGCGCCCCTCGTTCATGATGCCGATCCGGTCGCTCATGTTGAGGGCCTCCTCCTGGTCGTGGGTGATGTAGATGAAGGTGATGCCCAGATCCTTTTGCAGCGATTTGAGCTCGGTCTGCATCTGGCGGCGCAGCTGCAAATCGAGCGCGCCGAGCGGCTCGTCGAGCAGCAGCACCGCCGGGTCGTTCACGATCGCGCGCGCGATCGCCACCCGCTGCCGCTGCCCGCCCGAAAGCTGGTTGGGCATCCGCCCGCCGAAGCCGGGAAGCTGCACGAGGCCGAGCATCTCGTCCACCCGGCGGCGGATCTCCTCCTTGGGCGTCTTTTTGAGCCGCAGGCCGTAGCCGATGTTTTTCGCCACGTTCATGTGCGGGAAGAGCGCGTAGCTCTGGAACACCGTGTTGACCGGGCGGCGGTTGGGCTCCCAGCCGGTCATGTCCTCCCCCCGCAGCAGCACACGGCCGCTGTCGGGGCTTTCCAGCCCCGCGATGATCCGCAGGGTGGTGGTCTTGCCGCAGCCGGAGGGCCCGAGCAGCGTCAGGAATTCCCCCTCGCGCACATCGAGGCTGACCCCCGCGAGCGCCTCGGTCTCCCCAAACGCCTTGCAGATCTCCTGTAATGATAATAGTACGTCCTCCATGCTGTTCCTCCTGTATGGTATCCGCAGATATCGCTATTTGATGATGATGCCGAGCAGCCTTGCCAGCCCCACCGCCTGCGCGGCGGTAAAGACGCCGCCCCGCAGGTCCTCCGCCGCGACGACGAGCCCGTCCGTCTCGCAGGTGGTGAAGTCCACCCCCGCGAGCTTCGTGTGGAAGAGCTCGGCCCCGGCGAGCTTACATTCCGAAAGGGTGAGGTCCCGCAGCTTCAGCTCCTGCATCGCCGCGCCCGAGAGGTCGCACCCCTCGAACCGCACCGCGCGCAGCCCCGCCTGGAAAAACTGCGCGTACCGCAGGCTGCACCGGGAAAAGCGCACGTCCCGCAGCACCCCCTCGGAGAAGTCCGCGCCCACGAGCTTGCAGTCGTCGAACCGCACCCGCGTGAGCGCCGCCTTTGAGAAGCTGGCGTTCGAGAGGTCGCACCGCCGGAAAACCAGGTCGGTGAGTCCCGTTTTGGAGAGGTCCGCCCCGGTCAGCCGCATCCCCTCGAAGACGCAGCCCTCGAAGCTCGCCTCCTCGAAGTCGAGTCCCGGAAAAACGCCGCGGAAGAGAAGCCCGCTCACCGCGTCTGCCTCCCCCAAGGCGTACCTTCCCGGTTCCTCCTCGAGCAGGCCCTCCGAAAGCTCCCGTTCCAGCTTCGGCTCCGCCGGCAGGGCCGGCGGCCGCTGTTCCCGCGCCGCCCTCATGCCCGCCTCAGCAGCCTGCCCGCGGGCGCGCGGGTCAGCTCGTCGTGGTCGACGGCGGCCCGGCCGTTCACGAACACATAGTCGAAGCCGGACGCGTACTGCGCGGGGTGCTCATAGCTGGCGGGGTTTTTCAGGTTTTCAAGGGAGAAAACGTTGATGTCCGCGTCAAAGCCCGCCCGCAGCAGGCCCTTGCTCCCGAGGCGGTAGACCCCGGCGGGCTTGGCGGTCATCTTGTGAACCGCCTCCTCGAGCGTCAGCAGCGGGCTCTCCCGCACATAGTCGATCAGCACCTTGGGAAAGGCGCCGTAGAGCCGTGGATGGGGCACCCCCCGCGAGGGGTAGACCGAATCGGAGATCACCGAGCTCATGGGAGAGCGCAGGATCGTGCGGACGTCCTCCTCCGAGGTGATGAAGTCGATCATCGCGACGTCGCACTCTTCGGCGGCCAGCAGGTCGCAGGCGCAGTCGCAGGGGTCCTGCCCCCTCCTCCGGGCGATCTCCGCCACCGATTTGCCGATGAACGGCTGGTTTTCGGGACGGCGCATCGAGGTGCAGCGGATGTTCTCCCACCCGACCAGGTAGACGAGGTTTTCAAATCGGTCGGACGGGCCCGCGAAAATCCCCCGCAGCTCCTCCCGGCGCGCGGGCTCCCGCAGGCGGCCGATGACGCCGGGCGCGCCCCCCTCAAGAAAGTGGGGCGGGAGGATCTGGAGGAGCTGGGTCGACCCGGCGGTGTAGGGGTAGACGTCGCAGTCCGCCCGCAGCCCGCGGGCGCGCGCCTCCTCGAGGATCTCCAGCGCGCGCTTCGCCCCGCGCCCCCAGTTGCGCCTGCCGATGCACTTGAGGTGGCTGACGTGCAGCGGCGTCCCCAGCCGCCGCGCGATCCCGATGACCTCGTACAGCGACTCGTGGAGGAGGTCCCCCTCCCCGCGGACGTGGGCGGCGAGCGGCACGGGAAATTCCCGCATCGGGGAGAGCACCTCGGCAAAGCCGTCCGCGTCGTAGTTGTATTCCGGCGCGTAGACGACGCCCAGCGTCACGCCGAGCGCGCCGTCCGAAAGCGCGCCGCGCAGGAGGTCCCGCGCGGCCGCGAGCTCGCCGGGGGAGAGCGGCCCCTCCCCGTAGCCGCGCACTGCGGCGCGCACCGTTCCGTTGCCGACGCACATGCCGACGTTCAGCGGGAGCGGCGCCCGCTCCGCCAGCGCCATGTATTCCGCGAAGCCCCCGAAGCGGGGCGCGCCGTCCGCGTCCCCCACGACCGGCGAAAGGAAATGCAGAATCTCCTCCCGCCGCGCGGCGGGGCAGGGCACGGCCGACAGCCCGCAGTTGCCGTTGACGATCGTCGTGAGCCCCTGCCGCAGCTCGGGCGCGCCGAAGCCTTCGGTAAAGAGGTTCAGGTCGGCGTGCCGGTGGATGTCGATGAAGCCGGGGGTGACGAGCCGTCCCGACGCGTCGACCGTGCGCGCGGCCGGTGCGGAAATTCCCGGCGCCACCGCCGATATCACGCCGCCCGACACCGCCACGTCCGCCGGGAAGGCGGGCGCGCCGCTGCCGTCGACGACGGTTCCGTTTTTGATGAGCAGGTCGAACATGGCTTTCACGCTTTCACAGAGGATGCGGGGCCGGGCGCGCCGTTCACGATGCAGATGCCCGCGCAGACGAGCAGCAGCGCCGCGAGGTTCCGGACATTCCAGATCTCCTCGCCCAGGAAGAGCCCCGAACAGAGGGTGCCGAAGACGGGGATGAGGGAGTTGAAGATGCTCACCCGCGCCACCGGATGGTATTTGAGCAGCAGCGTCCAGATGGTGAAGGCCACCGCCGAGAGCGCCGCCAGATAGAAAAGCAGGAGCCAGGCCGCGCCGCCGGTGGGGCGGATGCGCCCGCCGCCGAGCGCGCCGATGAGGAAGAGCACGCCGCCGCCGGCCAGCAGCTGCCAGCCGGTGACCGCCATCGGGTCGTTGCCGGGCGCGACGCGCGCGCTCACCACCGCGCCGAGCGCGGAGGAGGTGGCGGCCAGCAGCATGAACCCCTCGCCGGTAAAGGCGAACGCCCCGTCCAGCCCGCCGCCGAGGTTGAGCACGACCACCCCGGCGAACCCGGCCGCGCAGCCGAGGGCCTTGCGGCGGGTCATGCGGTCCCCCCGGCAGAGAAAGTGGGCGAGGATGACGCCGATGAAGGCGGCGGACGCGTCGATGATCGAGCCGCGGCTGCCCGTCGTGTTGGCGAGGCCGACATAGAAGAAGACGTACTGCGCCGTCGTCTGCACGAGCCCGAGCAGCAGGACGCCGCCGTAATTCCTCCGCGCGGGCAGCGGCGCGCGCCGGCCCGCCGCGGCGCCGAACACGAGGGTCAGCGCCCCCGCCAGCAAAAACCGCGTCCCCGCGAAGAGCATCTGGGAGGCGGTCCCGCCGCTTTCGATCGCAAAGAGCCGGTACCCCAGCTTGACGCAGGGGAACGCCGTGCCCCACAGGAAGGTGGCGAGCACCGCGAGCGGCACGACCGCCCCGGCGCTTTGCAGGCGGCCTTTCGGCTGTGCGGTCATTCCGCCCCGCTCGCCAGCCGCCGCAGGTCGGCGGCGAACCGCTCGACCGCCGTCTCGTCGGTCGCCCACGAGGTCACGAACCGCACGACGGTGTGTCCGGCGTCCGGCTTGCCGTTTCGTTCAAACTTGTAGTGCCCGCCGAGCGCCTCCACCAGCGCGTCGGGCAGAACGGCGAACTGCTGGTTGGTGTACGAGTCGCTCGCGAAGGAAAAGCCCGCCTCGGAGATCGCCCGCTTCATCCGCATCCCCAGCCGGTTGGCGCGCGCGCCGAGCTCGAGGTAGAGGCCGTCCTCGAAGAGGCTTTCAAACTGGATGCCGAGCAGCCGCCCCTTGGCGAGCATGCCGCCCCGCTGCTTGATGAGGTAGCGGAAATCGGGCTTCAGCGCGTCGTTCACGATGACGACCGCCTCGCCGAAGAGCGCCCCGCACTTGGTCCCGCCGAGGTAGAAGACGTCGCACAGCCGCGCGAGGTCGGGCAGGGAGAGGTCGTTCGTCTCTGCGGTGAGCGCCGCCGAAAGCCGCGCCCCGTCGAGGAAGAGGTAGAGCCCCAGCGCCCGGCAGGTATCGTGCAGCGCCTCGAGCTCCGCCTTCCGGTAGAGGGTGCCCACCTCTGTCGAATCGGAGATGTAGACCATCTTCGGCTGGACCATGTGTTCGTCGGTGTGAAGGCCGCACGCCTCCTCCACCATGGCGGGGGTGAGCCTGCCGTCGGGCGAGGGCATCGACACCACCTTGTGGCCGGTCGCCTCGATCGCGCCCGTCTCATGCACGCACACATGTCCCGTGTGCGCCGCGACCACCGCCTGGTAGGGGCGCAGCGCCGCCGCCACGACCGTCAGGTTGGCCTGGGTGCCCCCCACGAGGAAATGCACGTCCGCCTCCGGGCAGGCGATCTTCTCCCGGATGAGCGCCCGCGCGCGTTCGCAGTGCGGGTCGGTGCCGTAGCCGTCCGTCTGGTCGAGGTTGGTGTCGAGCAGCGCCTGCATGATGCGGGGGTGCGCGCCCTCGCTGTAATCGTTCTTAAAGCTGTACATGTCCCGTCTCTTCCTCTCCTGAATTGAATCTCTACCATTATAGTACGGTTTCCCGCGAAAAACAACCTCTGCCGGACAAATCTTCCCGGGAAACGAGCCAGAGCCCATGCGGCGCCCCCCGGAATTCCATCTCCCGGACATACCGCATCCCGAGCCGACGGGCCACCCGCTCCGACGCGGCGTTCCCCACACGGATCACCGCGCAGGCGCGGGGCAGCCCAAGCGTCCCGAACCCGTATTCCAGACAGGCGCGGCCCGCCTCGGACGCGTAGCCGCGTCCCCGCCGGTCGGCGCGCAGGATGTAGCCAAGCTCGTGCAGCTCCCCGAGCGGGGTGGGCATCCGGGCGAAGCCCGCCAGCCCCGCCGGCGTCCCCGTCTCCCGCTCCTCGACGGCCCAGCAGGCGGGCTCCCCCGTCCGGTACCGGCCGATCTGGCGGCGCAGCCAGGTCAGCGCCTGCTCCCGGTCCATCGCCCCGCCGAGCGCCGCCATCGCCTCGGCGTCCATCAGCGTCCCGCCGAGCGAGCCGAGGTCCTCCTCCGAAAGCTCCCGCAGGAGCAGGCGAGGCGTCCGCGCGATCACCTTCATTCGGCCGCCCGGTAGGTGAAATTCTCCCATACGAGCCGCACGCCCTCGTCCGTCTCGGGCGGAAGCAGCGCCATCGCCACCGTGTTTTCGATCCCTCCGTCGGTCACCATGACCGCGTAATCCCCGTCGATGCGGGTCACCGTGTAACAGGTCGGTCCCATCGTTCGCCCTCCTGTAAAATTTTTATAAAATCCGCGCCGCCGCAATTGTATTTGCCCCGCATTCGGGATAGAATGATTCCATGAAACAAAAAACGAAAGGACGTAACCATGGTAACATTCGACCAGATCGCCCATAACGAATCCATCAAGACCTACATACGCAAGGCGGACGACGCGCTGCGGGTGCTGGGCTATACCGAACACAGCTTCGCGCATGTGACCAAGGTGGCCAGGAAGGCGCGGGAGATCCTGCTGACGCTCGGCTATCCCGAGCGCACGGCGGAGCTCGCGCAGATCGCGGGCTACCTGCACGACATCGGCAACGTCATCAACCGCGCCGACCACGCCCAGAGCGGCGCGGTCATGGCCTTCCGCATCCTCGACAAGCTGGGCGCGGACGCGGAGGACACCGCCACGATCATCAGCGCCATCGGCAACCACGACGAGGGCACCGCCGTCGCGGTCGACGCGGTGGCCGCCGCGCTCATCCTGGCCGACAAGACCGACGTGCGCCGTTCCCGTGTGCGCAACCGCGACATGGCCACCTTCGACATCCACGACCGGGTCAACTACGCCGTCGAGGAGGCCTCCACCGAGATCTCCCCCGACAAGTCCATGATCACGCTGCGCATCCGCATCGACACCGCGAGCGCCGCGGTGATGGACTACTTTGAGATCTTCCTCCAGCGCATGCTCCTCTGCCGCAAGGCGGCCGAGCGGCTCGGCCTGCGGTTCGGGCTCGTCATCAACGACCAGGTGGTTCTGTAGGCCCGTACCACGCGTACCGTTCCATATCCACAAAGCCCTCATCGTCCACCGCGACGCCCTCCGCCTCGAGCAGACTCCGCTGGGCGTCCGGCCCGCCGAACGCGAAGGCGGGCGCGAGCCGCCCTTCGCGGTTCACGACCCGGTGGCAGGGGATCTCCTCCCCCGGGGCGGGGTTGCGGCGCAGCGCCCAGCCCACCGCGCGGGAGGCGCGCGGGTTGCCGCAGAGCAGCGCGACCTGCCCGTAGGAGGCCACCCGGCCGCGCGGGATCTGCCGCACGACGGCGTAGACCAGCTCGTCGAAGCGCATATTTGTTCCCTCCCCTCGGTTCTTTTTTATTGTAATGCCTTTTCCCGAATCCTGCAACTACATAGAAAGGGAGTTTCCCATGTCAAGACCGTTCGGCGCCCTTCAGGTGGCGCACCAGTTCATCGAATCCCATGTGAGGCCGGGCGCCTTCTGCATCGACGCGACCGCAGGGCGCGGCAACGACACCGTCTTTCTCGCCTCCCTCGTCGGGGAGACGGGGAAGGTGCTCGCCTTCGACATCCAGCCCGAGGCGGTGGAAAGCACCCGCGCCCTCATCGGGGAACGCGGGTGCTCCGGTTTTGCGCGCGTCGTCCTGGACAGCCACGCCAATATGGCCCGTTACGCCGCGCCGGGGTCGGTCGACTGCATCGTCTTCAACTTCGGCTGGCTGCCCGGCGGCGACCACAGCGTCAACACCCGCGCCGAAAGCAGCATCGCCGCCATCGAAGCGGGGCTTACGCTCTTAAAGCCGCGCGGGGTCATGAGCCTCATCATCTATTACGGCCGGGATACCGGCTACGCCGAGCGGGACGCCCTGCTCGCCTACCTGCGCACGATCGATCACCGCGCCTTTACGGTGGTCGTCGCCGACTTCTGCAACCGCCCCAACGACCCGCCCCTGCCCGTCTTTCTCATAAAGGATGCGTGAGGAGGGGAACTTTTGTAAGGCGGGGAACTTTTGGAAAAGTTCCCCGCCACCCTTCAAAACGTTTGATCCCGGCCGGCCGCCGCCTTTTAACGGTGGTCGCGGGAGTGGGGACGCGGGGTGGGAAGGGAGCGGAACGAGGGATGAAGAGGAAGCAGGGACGCGGGGCGGCTTGAAAAAATTTTGCAGTTTCCTATTGACTCTCCCACTGTGGGATGGTGTAAGCTGACGGTGAGCTCAAAAACAGACGGGAGGACGTAACATGTTCAAGATCGGCGAATTTTCCAAGCTGACGATGATCAGCATCAAGATGCTGCGCCACTACGATGAGATCGGTCTGCTGGCCCCCGAGACGGTGGATTCCTTCACCGGCTACCGCTACTACAGTGCAAGGCAGCTGGAGGCGGCGGGTAAGATCCAGGCCCTCAAGTCGATGGGGTTCGGGCTGGCGACGATCCGGGAGATCCTCGCGCAGTACGACAATGCGGAAAGCCTTCGCCGCTACCTGGCGGTACGCCTCTCCCAGATGCGGGAGGAATCGCGGGACCTCGGCGCCCGGCTCGCGATCCTCGAAAACACCATCGAACGATTGGGAAAGGACGATAACAGTATGAAGTACGATGTAACCCTCAAGGAAATCCCCGCCATGCAGGTTATGAGCCTGCGCGACACGATGCCCTCCTACGACCGCGAGGGCGACCTCTGGCAGCGGCTCTACGGCGAAACGGCCGGCCAGCATGTCCAGATGGCCTCCCCGGCCTACGCCATCGCCGTCTTCTTCGACGAGGGGTTCAAGGAGTCGGACGTCGACGTGGAAATCCGCACGGCGGTCACCGGCAGCTATCACGACACCGAGCACGTCCGCTTTAAGGAGGTCCCGGCCGTGAAGGTCGCCTCCTGCGTCATCCGCGGCAGCTACGCCAGCGTCTCCGACGCCTGCGCCGCGATCGGCGAATGGATTGACGCGGGCGGCTGGCGGATCAGCGGCCCGATGTTCAATATCTACCATGTGAGCCCCGCCATGGACCCCAACCCCGAAAACTGGGTGACGGAGATCTGCTTCCCGGTGGAAAAGTAATCCGCGAGGAAAAATAGTCCGCGAGGACATGCGAAAGCGCCCCGGCTTTGCCGGGGCGCTTTTTCATCCGAGGAAGGCCAAAATCTCCCGGTTGACCCGTACCGGCTGGCGGTCGAAGATCCAGTGGTCGGAGCGGGGGATCGTCACGAGCTTTGCATGCGGGAGCGACGCGGCGATGAGCGCCGTATGCGCCGGCCTGATGAGGTCGCGGTCGCCCGCAAGCACCAGCGTGGGCACGGTAATCGCGCCGAGCATCCCGGGGGTATAGCGGGGCTCCTCGACCATGAGGCCGACGATCTCCGCGCGGCGGCGCAGCCGCTCGCTGAACCTCCCGCAGAGGCGCAGCGCGCGGTATTCCAGCTCGGCGGGGAGCTGGAACCGGGGCTTCACCCCCGCCGGGAAAAGGTTCGCGCCCGCGAGCGCCAGCTTTTCCACCATGCCGGGGTGGGAGAGCGCGAGGCCGAGGGCGGCGTTCGCGCCGTCGCTGAACCCCACGACCGACGCGCGTTCAATACCCAGCGCGCCGAGCACCGCCGCCGCGTCCTCCGCGATCTTCGCGATCGTCACGCCGCTGCCGGCGGACGACTCCCCATGTCCGCGGCTGTCCATCGCGATCACCCGGAAGCGTCCGGAAAAGGCCGCGACCTGCTTTTGAAAGCAGGTGTGGTCCTCACCGTTGCCGTGCAGGAGCAGCAGCGCGCGCTCCCCGCCGCCGAAAATCCGGCAGACGATCCGCGCGCCGTCCGCCATGACCGCCTCGAACCGCTCGGATGCTTCCATTCCGTTTCCCTCCTTTTACCGGCGGCCGCCCAAAGGGGCGGCCGCAAGGCTCCCCTGGCGTTCGCCGCGGGGCCGGGGCGGAAAACCGCGCGGCTGCGCCGCGCACGCGCCCGCGGGCGCGTTGTTTTCCGCCCGGAGCGCCCTCAGGTCCACTCCTTCCACACGTCGGGGCAGTAGCCGACGGTGGCCTGCTTTCCGTTTCGGACGATGGGGGTCTTGAGCACCGAGGGGTATTCCATCAGCTTGTCCGCGATGTTCTCCTCCCCGGCGAGGTAGGCGATGAAGGACTTGTCGTAGTCCTTCGACTTCTCGTCGACGAGCGCCTTCACGCCGCCGACGGCGCGCCGGACGCTCTCGAATTCCCCCCTGCTCATGCCGTAGCGGATGAGGTCGACGCTCTGGAATTTGACGCCGCGCTCCTTAAAATAGCGCTCGGCCTTTTTGGTGTCGAAGCACTTGGCCTTGCCGAAAATCTGAATGTTCATACCCTGCTCCTGAAAAAGTTTTCGATCTCCTCCCGGCTGCCCGAGAGGGTCCCCTGTACGAGCTCGGGGCTTCCGCCGCCGCGCCCCGAGAAGGCGGCGTTCAGCTCCCTGCCGAGCGGGCGCACGTCGCTGTGCGCGCTGCCCGCCGCGTATTTCCAGCCCTCCCGTTCGCTCCCCGAGAGGACCGCCGCCACCCCGCACCGCTCACAGAGCGCGAGGCAGAACCGCCGCAGCGCGGGCGGCTCCATCGCGTCCTCGAAGAGGAGGGCGTAGGTCGCGCCCTCCTCGACCTCGCGGGCGCGGTAACGGAAGAGCTCCTCCTGAAGACGCGCGGCGCGCAGCTTCAGCGCGTCGTTTTCCGCCTGCATCTGCTCCACCGCCCCGGCGAGCTCCCCGACCCTGGCGGAGAGCATCCCCGAGACCGCGTAGGCCTGCGCGTTCTTCTCGTTGTAATCGGTGAGCGCGCGGTCCCCGCAGAGCAGCCACACCCGCACGCCGCCCTTGTACCTCTGGCTCGTCAGCAGCTTGATGACGCCGATTTCGCCCGTGCGCCGCACATGGGTGCCGCAGCAGGCGCACACATCGCTGCCCGGCACCGTCACGATGCGCACCCGGCCGGTGAGCTCCTTCTTGCTGCGGTAGTCGAGCGCGGCAAGCGCCTCGGGGGCGGGGTATTCCACCCCGACGGGCAGGTTTTCCCACACCGCCTCGTTGGCCAGCCGCTCGACCCGCGTAAGGTCGTCCGCCGTCAGCTCGCCGTTTAAATCGATCGTCACGGCGTCGCGCCCCATGTGGAAGCCGACATTGTCCAGCCCGAAAAGCCGGTGGATGACGCCCGAGACGATGTGCTCGCCGGTGTGCTGCTGCATCCGCGAAAAACGCGCCTCCCAGTCAATCGCGCCCGCCGTCCGATCGCCCACCGGAAGGGGCGCGTCGGTCGTGTGGAGGATTTCGCCCTCCTTTTCATGTACGTCGAGCACCCGCGCGCCGCCGAGGGTTCCCGTGTCGGCCGGCTGGCCGCCCCCCTCGGGGTAAAAGGCCGTCCGGTCGAGGGTCACGAGCCAGCTCCCCTCTGCCGGGACGCAGCCGGTCACCTCCGCCTCGAATTCGCGCAGGTAGGCGTCCTCCTCGTAGAGCTTGTCCGTCATGTTAACAGCCTCTCCCATTCCGCCGGACGGAAACCCGCCAGCAAAAAATTCGCTCCCACGACGAGCGGGCGTTTGACGAGCATCCCGTCGGTCCCGAGCAGGGCGAAAAGCGCCTCCTCGTCCATCTCCGGCAGGCGGTCCTTGAGCCCCAGCTCGCGGTATTTCATCCCGCTCGTGTTGAAGAGCCTTTTGACCGGCACGCCCGCGCGCGCCGACCACTCCCGCAGCTCCTCCGCCGTGGGATTCTCCCCGACGATGTGCCGGTCGGCGTAGTCCACGCCGTTTTCGTCGAGCCACCGCTTCGCCTTTTGGCAGGTGCCGCATTTGGGATATTCCAAAAACAGAACGCTCATTCGCTCTCCTCCCCGATGATCTCCTGCACCCGGCCCACCTGGCCGTCCTCCAGCATCACCTTGATGCCGTGCGGATGGGTGCCGCTTTTGGTGAGCAGCCGCCCGACCCGGCCGCGCGTGCGCCTGCCGGTCGGCTGGTCCTTTTTGAGCACGATATCCACCAGCATCCCCGGCCGGATATCCGCCCGCCTGTGTCCGTCCATCCTTCCACCCCCGTTTCACTGCCCTCTAGTTTACCACGGAAACGCCCCGCGCACAATGATTCCGCGCGCAAAAAGCGCCCCCTTCCCGGAAGGGGGCGCTTTCTCTCAGATCTCCCCGCGGACCGCCCGGTGGCAGGCCACCTGGCACCCGGGCGCCACCTCGGTGAGCGCCGGTTCGGAGGCGCGGCATTCGTCGGCGGCGAAGGGGCAGCGGGTGTGGAACCGGCAGCCCGCCGGCGGGCTCTTGGGGTTGGGCAGGTCGCCCTGCAATAAAATCCGCTCCCGGCTGACGGTCGGGTCGGGGATGGGGATGGCGGAGAGCAGCGCCCGCGTATAGGGGTGGCGGGGGGTGGTGTACAGCTCCTTCACCGGCGCCAGCTCCACCAGCTTGCCCAGGTACATCACGCCCACCCGGTCGGAGACGTAGCGGACCACGTTGAGGGCGTGGGAGATGAAGATGTAGGTGAGCCCGAACTCCGACTGGAGACTGCGCAGCAGGTTGAGGATCTGCGACTGGATGGAGACGTCGAGCGCGGACACCGGCTCGTCGCAGAGGATGAGCTTGGGCCGCAGGGCCAGCGCCCGGGCGATGCTCACCCGCTGGCGCTGCCCGCCCGAAAACTCATGGGGATAGCGGTGGTAATACCCGCGCTGGAGCCCCACCATCTCGAGGAGCTCCTTCACCTGCCGCTCCCGCTGGGCGGCGTCGGCCTCCCCGTGCACCCGCAGCGGCTCGCCGATGATCTGTCCGATCGTCATGCGCGGGTCGAGCGCGGCATAGGGGTCCTGGAAGACGATCTGCAAATTGCGGCGCAGGTGCCGCAGCTGGGCGGCCTTCATGGCCTGCATATCCTGCCCCTCAAAGAGAATCTGCCCTTTGGTGGGCTTTTCCAGCAGCAGGATGCTGCGGATGAGGGTGCTCTTGCCGCAGCCCGATTCCCCCACCAGCCCGAGCGTCTCGTGCTGGTTCACCGTAAAGGAGACGTCGTCCACCGCGTGGACGTAGCCCTTGACGGTGGAAAGCGCGCCGCCGTAGACCGGGAAGTAGGTGCTCAGGTCCCGGACCTCCAGCAGGGGCGCCTGTGCCCCCTGCCCGGCGGCGGAGTTTTGTGCCGTCATAATGCCTCCTCCTCTCTCCTGACGCGTTCCCCGGGGAGGAAGTGGCAGGCCACCAGCCGGCCGTCCGCCTCCCGGAGCTCGGGGGAAATTTCCTTACAGATCTGCTGGCGGTAGGGGCAGCGGGGATGGAACCGGCAGCCCTTGGGGAAGTCCGCCGGGTTGGACACCTGCCCCGGGATCGTGTAGAGCTCCTCCTCGTCCTGGTCCACGCGCGGCAGGCAGGCGAGAAGCCCCTCGGTGTAGGGGTGCAGCGGGGCGCGGAAGAGCGCGCCGACCTCCCCCTGCTCCACCACCTTGCCCGAGTACATCACCAGCACCCGCTGGGCCATCTCCGCCACGACCCCCAGGTCGTGGGTGATGAGCAGCACCGTCATGCCGGTCTTCTCCTTGAGCTGGCGGATGAGGTCGAGGATCTGCGCCTGGATGGTCACGTCAAGCGCGGTGGTCGGCTCGTCGGCAATGAGGATTTTGGGCTCGCAGGCCAGCGCCATGGCGATCATGGCGCGCTGGCGCATGCCGCCCGAAAGCTGGTGCGGATAGGACGCGGCGCACCGGGCGGGATCGGGGATCCCCACGAGGGAAAGCTT
Source organism: Anaerotruncus sp. (assembly GCF_057433415.1). NCBI lineage: Bacteria > Bacillati > Bacillota > Clostridia > Eubacteriales > Oscillospiraceae > Anaerotruncus > Anaerotruncus sp. Next base: position 15,162 of record NZ_DBMDHH010000010.1, read on the forward strand.
CTCCTCCACCTGCGCGCGGATCTCCCGGGCGGAGAGGTCCCTCCGGTGGATCTCCAGCACCTCCCCCACCTGGCTTCCGATCGTCTTCACCGGGTTCAGGGAGGTCATCGGCTCCTGAAAGATCATCGACATCTCATGCCCGCGGATGGGGATCATTTCCTTCGTGGAGAGGGGGAGCAGGTCCCGCCCCTCCAGCAGAATTTTCCCGCCCGCGTATTCCCCCGGAGGGGTGGGCACCAGCTTCATGACGGCCTGGACCGTGGCGCTTTTGCCACAGCCCGACTCCCCCACGATGCAGAGGGTCTCCCCCTCCTCCACCTGAAAGCTCACGTCGTCCACCGCGGGCACGTCCCCTTGCTGGGTGTGGAACAGCACCTTCAAATGCGAGACTTCCAACAGGCTGCTCATGGTCAGGACCTCCTACCTCCCGCGCCGGGCGTGTCCGCGAGGGAACGCGCCGGCCGGTATATATGCACGCCGGGAGCGTACATTTATGCATTTTATATTGTCCATCATTATAGCAAGGCGGCGGGATTTCGTCAACTAAAGCCCTAAAACTTTTGCAAAGCATTTCGGGGATTTCCTTCAATTACAATGCGCAATATGCTTCATATTGGTATTTTTGTAAATTTATGTCATATAATGTTTTCCCAATTGCAGGAACCAATTTTTTCACATGCATTGTTAAAACCCCATAACAGCACCCGAAACGTCCTCCCGCCGCGCCTCCCATTTGCAGAAATCCCGTATATTTATTGACAGTTTTCCGGCGGGAGGGTATAATCACATCAAAGTGGAAAAGTGTAAGGACCCGGCCAACGCGCCTTCGTTTTTCAACTCAAAACAAAATTGTGGAGGAGAGAAAGCCCAATGAAGAGACTTCTCAGTTTAGCTCTGGTCGTCATGCTCGTTCTTTCCCTGTTCACCGCCTGCGGCGGGGACAGCGCCGGAACCAATCCCGGCGGGGAGGCCGCTCCCGCGGCGCCCAGCGGCGAAAAGGATTCGGTCATCGTGGCCATGAACGCCGACCCCACCGGGTTCGACCCGCAGGTCACCCTGGACGCCACGGCCATGATGGTCATGTACAACATCTACGACACGCTCGTCGAGAGCGACGGCGCCTGCTCCAGCGACATCCGGCCCGGACTGGCCGAAAGCTGGGACATCAGCGACGACAACATGGTCTATACCTTCCACCTGAAGAGCGGCGTCAAGTTCCACAACGGCGAGCCCTTCACCGCCGCCGACGCCAAGTTCACCATCGAGCGCGCCATGGTGGAGCCCGCCACCGCCTCCTACTGCGCCTCGATCGACAAGGTCGACGCCCCCGACGACTCCACGCTGGTCGTGACCCTCAAGGTCCCCTTCGCCAATTTCCTCATGAACCTCGGCGGCAGCTTCTTCGGCGTCGTCAATGAGAAGGCCGTCACCGAATCGGGCGAGGACTACGGCCGCAACCCCGTCGGCACCGGCCCCTACAAGTTCGTCAGCTGGTCCTCCGGCGACAATGTGGTGCTCGCCTACAACGAGGATTACCACGGCGAGGCTCCCGCGATCAAGAACGTCACCTACCGGGTGCTCCCCGACACCAGCACCGCCCTGGTCGCGCTCCAGAACGGCGAGATCGACGCGCTGCCCAACAGCGCCCCCATCGACGCCCCGACCATTGAGGCGGACCCCAACCTGAACCTCTATTCGGCCCCCGGCGCCACCATCGCCTACATCGGCTTCAACACCCAGGCGGCCCCCTTTGACAACGAGAAGGTCCGCCAGGCGGTCAAATACGCGATCAACAAGGAGGAGGTCTTCATGGGCGCGCAGGACGGCGACGGCGTCCTCGCGAACAGCCCCCTCAACGAGGTCATGGACGGCTACAATCCCGACGACCCCGTGATGAACCCCTACGACCTCGAGAAGGCCAAGGCCCTGATGACCGAGGCGGGCTACGCCGACGGCTTCTCCTGCTCCATCAAGCTGGCCGCCGGCCAGAACCGCGAGAAGGTCGCGCAGGTGGTCCAGGCCCAGCTCAAGGAGATCGGCATCACCGCCAGCATCGAGACGCTCGAGAAGGGCACCTACTTCGAGCAGATGGCGGTGGGCAACTATGAAGTCTACGTGGGCGGCCTCAACTGGCCGGACGCGGACGACATGCTCACCTACCTCTTCGCGTCCGACGGCCCCTTCAACTGGGGAAGCGTCTATTCCAACCCCACCATCGACGAGCTGCTCGTCAAGGCCCGCCAGGAGAACGACGCGGCCAAGCGTTCCGAGATGTACCAGCAGATCGTGAAGATTACCGACGAGGACGCCAACAAGATCCCGCTCTATTTCCCCAACCAGTACTTCGCGGCCAAGAACAGCCTCAAGGGCGTCCGGGTCATCGACAACTGCTACTATCCCGTGGCCAGTTGGAGCTGGGAATAACCCCCTCGCCTGAACCCCTTCCCTGAGAAGGACCCATGAATTTATCGGGGATGCCGGCCGGGGCCCTGCTGTGAAGCGGGCTCCCGGACGGCGTCCCCCCGTTGTATAGGTGTGATGACATGCTGAAATTTGTCCTGAAACGGATACTGATGCTGATCCCCGTCATCCTGGGGATCGTCCTCATTGTCTTTACCATCATGTATCTGACCCCGGGGGACCCCGCCCGCCTCATTCTGGGCGAAAAGGCCCCCCAGGAGCAGGTGGACGTCCTGCGGGACCAGATGGGCCTCAACGACCCCTTTGTGGTGCAGTTCGCGCGGTATGTGGGGAACATGCTCCGCGGGGACTTCGGGCGGAGCTACGCCACCAACATCCCGGTCGCGGAGACCATCGCCGAGCGGTTTCCCAAGACGGCGGAACTGGCTCTGGCGGGGATGTTCCTGTCGGTGCTGATCGGCATGCCCATCGGCATCCTGTCGGCGGTGAAGCGGTACTCCATCCTCGACAACATCAGCATGATCTTCGCCATGCTGGCCACCGCCATCCCCGCCTTCTGGCTGGGCATGATGCTCATCATCGCGTTTTCCCTCAACCTCAAATGGTTCCCGTCCAGCGGCTTTGACACCTTCCGGCAGATGGTGCTCCCCACCATCACGCTCGCCGCCGTCAACGCCGCGGTCATCATCCGCATGACCCGGTCCTCCATGCTCGAGGTGGTCCGCCAGGACTACATCCGCACCGCGTGGGCCAAGGGCGCGGACCAGAAGCGGGTGGTGCTCGGCCACGCGCTGAAAAACTCGATCATCCCGGTCATCACCGTCATCGGCATCAACTTCGGCTCCCTGCTGGGAGGCGCGGTGGTCACCGAAACGGTGTTCGGCATCCCCGGGCTGGGGACCGCCATGGTCAACGCCATCCGGATGAAGGACAACCCCCTGGTGCTGGGCAGCGTGGTGTATATCGCGATCGTGTTCAGCCTGGTGAATCTTGCCGTGGATATCATCTATGCCCTGATCGATCCGCGGCTGAGGGAGTGAGGTGTATGACCGTGAAAACAGAGAAGCCGCTTTCCGCCCGCCCCGAGGGGGAGGAGAAAAAGGAGAGCCCGTTTAAGGAATTCTGCCGCCGGTTTTTCCGCAACAAGCAGGCGGTGATCGGGCTGGTGATCTTCGTGATGCTCGTGTTCGTCGCCGTCTTCGCGGACGTGCTGGTGGACTACGACAACCAGGTCATCAAGCAGGACATCGTCAACAAGCGCCAGCCCCCCAGCTCGGAGCACCTGATGGGCACCGACGACTACGGGCGGGACATTCTGGCGCGGGTGATCTACGGCACCCGCATCTCGCTCACCATCGGGCTGACGACGGTGGCCTGCGCCATGGCGGCCGGCATCGTGATCGGCGCCGTGTCGGGCTATTTCGGCGGGAGGCTGGACAACGTCATCATGCGGGTGATGGACGTCTTCATGAGCATCCCCTCGATGCTGCTGGCGATCGCCGTGGTCGCCAGCCTCGGGCCGGGCATCGTCAACATCATGATCGCGGTGGGGCTCGCCCTCGTGCCCGGCTATTCCCGCGTGGTGCGCTCGGCGGTGCTGTCGGTGCGCAATAAGGAGTTCGTGCAGGCGGCCAAGGCGGTGGGGGACAGCCATTTCAGCATCATCCTCCACCACATCATCCCCAACGCCCTCGCGCCCGTCATCGTGCAGGCGACGCTGGGCGTGGGCGAGGTGATCATCACCGCCGCGGGGCTGAGCTTTTTGGGGCTGGGCATCGCCCCGCCCATGCCCGAGTGGGGGGCCATGCTCTCGGAGGGCCGCGAGTTCATCCGCTACATGCCCCATCTCGTCCTCTTCCCGGGGCTGAGCATCATGATCACCGTGCTCGCCCTGAACCTGCTCGGGGACGGCCTGCGCGACGCGCTCGACCCCCAGATGAAATAATGACCGCCGACCTTCCGGCCGCCGCAGCCGCGGCGGCCGGACCGTTTTGGAAAAGAGGAAGCAGTTTATGATAGCAAGCCGGATGTTTACCGCCGTGGACACCCACACCGAGGGGGAGGCCACCCGCATCGTCACCGGCGGGATGCCCGCCGTCCCCGGCGCGACGATGGCGGAAAAGCGGGCTTATTTGCAGGAGCGCCTGGACCATGTCCGCCGGATGCTCCTTTTCGAGCCGCGCGGCCACAAGGACATGTTTGGCGCCTTCCTGCTGCCGCCCTGCCGCCCGGAGGCGGACGCCGGGGTGGTCTTCATGGATTCGGGCAGCTACCTCAACATGTGCGGCCACGGCAGCATCGGGGTGGTCACCGCCCTGCTTGAGACGGGCATGGTCCCCTGCGCGGGGGAGGAGGCGGACGTCACCCTCGACACCCCGAGCGGCCTCATCCGCGCCCGCGCGAAGCTCCACAACGGCCGGGTGCGGGAGGTGACGGTGCGCAACGTCCCCGCCTTCCTCTACCGGGAGGGGGTCCCCGTGGCCCTTTCGGACGGGCGGACGGTCCACGCCGACATCGCCTTCGGCGGAAACTTTTTCGCGCTGGTGGAGGCGGAGGAGGCCGGGGTGGCGCTCGACGCCGCGGACAAGGACCGGCTCACCGCCCGCGGGGCGGAGATCCGGGACGCGCTCAACGCGGCCGGCGGGATCGCCCATCCGCTCCTGCCCCACATCCGCACGGTCGACCTCGTGGAATTCTGCGGCCCCGCGCGGGACCCGCGCGCCGACGCGCGCAACGTCGTGGTCTTCGGGGACGGGCAGATCGACCGCTCCCCCTGCGGCACCGGGACGAGCGCCAAGCTGGCCCTCCTGCGCGCCAGAGGGGAGCTTCCGCTGGGGAAGCCCTATGTGCACGAGAGCATCCTCGGCACCCTCTTCACCGGCGTGGCCGCCGAGGACACGGCGCAGGGCGGTTACCCCGCGATCGTCCCGGAGATCACCGGGCGAGCCTATGTCACCGGCCTCGCCCAATACCTGCTCGACCCGGAGGACCCGCTCGGCGGCGGGTTCCTGCTTTAACGGTCCGGCGAATTTGAAAAAAAGGGAGAAACAGCTATGGAATCTTTGGAGGCCCTGCATCAGCGAATCCCCATCGTCGACGCCCACCTCGATCTGGCCTACGACCTCTACGCCAAGCGGCGCAACGGGCGCACCCATGTGATCCGCGACGAATATCTGGAGGACTTTCGGAAGGGCGGCGTCCGCGTGGTGGTGTCCTCCCTCTTCGTGGACGGCAGGGACCTGCCCGAGGGGGCCCTGCACCAGGCGCTGGGTCAGGTCGGCGCCCTCTACGCCGAGCTCCGGGAGACCCCCGAGCTGGCCCTCTGCCGCAGCTATCCCGAGATCGAAGCCGCGCTGGGCGCGGGGAAGATCGCCCTGCTCCTCTCCTTCGAGGGGGTGGAGCCGCTCGGAAACGAGGAGGAGCTGCTGCCGGTCTTTTATGAGCTGGGCGTGCGGATGGTGGGGCTCTGCTGGAGCCGCCGCAACCTTGCCGCGGACGGCGCCCTCTACAGCGACGAGCCGCAGGGGCAGAAGTCGGGGCTCTCCCCCTTCGGCTACCGGCTGGTGGAAAAGGCGCTCTCCCTCGGGATGCTGATCGACGTTTCCCACCTGAACGACGAGGGCTTCGCGGATGTGATGAAGCTCTCCGACCGGCCGGTCATCGCCTCCCACTCCAACACCCGCAGCCTCCTGCCCACCCCCCGCAACCTCTCCGACCGGCAGATCGAGGCGATCGCCGCCACCGGCGGGGTCATCGGCATCAACGGGGTCAGCTCCCTCGTGGGCGCGTCGGCGGAGGAGGCCACCCTCGGGCGGCTGGCCGACCACATGGAGCAGATCGTCCGGGTCGGCGGCGAGGACTGCCTCGGCCTGGGCTTCGACTTTGCGGAGAAGATCCTCGCGCCCGGGGCCTCCTTTGTCGTGGGCGGCAACGACGTGCGCGCCTTCGACATCCTCGGCACCCACGCCGGGCTTCCCAGGCTGACGGAGGAGCTGCTCCGCCGGGGCTGGAGCGCGCGGCGGATCGAAAAGGTCTACGGCGGCAATTTCCTGCGGGTCTACCGCCAGTGGTTCCAATAACGGACGGCCGGAAAGGGGCACGGATATGACAGAGCGCAGCTATACTTATTATAACCTCGGCGTCGCGATCGCCGGGTTCCTCACGCGCGGCGGGGAGATCCTCTGCCGCACACGGGATTTGGAGACGATGGAGTGGGGCCCCTACGCCCCCTTCGCGCCCCAGAGGGAGAGCTTCCAATACCCCGACCGCATCGCAGCGTGGGAGTTCCTCTCCGCCGCCGCCAGGGGGGAGCGGCCGTTCGACCCGGCGGATTACGCCGAGGTCGATTCCCCCTACACGGCGGGCTCCGGCGCCCGGCTGTGGGTCCGGCGGCTGGGGGTCCACCCGGTCGACTACGTCCTCTGCGAAGGGCGGGCGGTGGCCGCAATCGGCGTCCTCCAAAAGCGGATCGACGTGCTCGTGGAGGACGGCTTCGAGGGGGTCACCCCCCTGCGGGACCACCGGGACCCGCTGCTCTCCCAGCCGGTCTGGGGCAAGCGGTGCCTGGGAACCTTCGACGTGCCCATGCGGGACGGCGTCACCCTCTCCACCGCGGTCTACCTGCCGCGGAACGGCCCCGCCCCCCAGACACGCTTTCCGGTGGTGCTCATCCGCACCTGCTACGGCAAGCCCCGGGAGATCATCATGCACCCCTTCATCCACTACGGCTACGCCCTCGTCATTCAGGACACCCGCGGCCGGGAGGAGTCGGGCGGGGAGTGGAGCCCGATCGTCAACGAGATGGACGACGGCAAGGACACCCTCGACTGGATCGCCGCGCAGGACTGGTGCGACGGCAGCATCGGCATGATCGGCGCGTCCTACCTGGCCATCGTCCAGTGGAACGCCGCCGCCAGCGGCCACCCGAACCTCAAGGCCATGATCAGCCAGGTCACGGGCGGCACTCCCACCTATGAGTTCCCCCACCGCAACGGCATCCTCTGCTCGGGGACGCTGGCGTGGCTCTTCTCGATGTCCGGCCGGCGGATGGAGCAGGCCCAGATGGACCGGGACGACTGGGCGGACGTGGTAAAGCTCCTGCCCATCCGGGAGATCCCCCAAAGGGCGCTGGGGAAGGAGATCCCCTGCTGGCGGGAGTGGATGGACCACGAGAGCATGGACGACTATTGGGAACGCTCCAACTGGGAGCGTTTCGCGGACAAGATCAACGTCCCCACCCTCTATGTCTCCGGCTGGTTCGACGACGTGGGCACCGGCACCAGCCAGGCGTGGCGCATGAACCGGCGCATGGGCCGGCCCGACCAGCGGATGATTCTCGGGGCGTGGCGGCACCAGTTCAACGTCTCGCGGGACATCCACGGGATCGACTACGGCGTGCGCGCGGTGCGCTACGACCTCTTCTACCAGTATATCCGCTGGTTCGACCGCTTCCTCAAGGGGGTGGAGAACGGCGCGCGGCAGGACCCGAGGGTGGAGTACTACGTCATCGGCAGCAACCGCTGGGCGCAGTCGTGCGACTGGCCGCCGAAGGAATCCGCCCTCGTCCCCTACTACCTCTCGGGGGGCGGCTCCGCCAACACCCGCCTGGGGGACGGCGTCCTGCGGGACGCGCCGCCCGTGGCGGAGGAGCCCGCCGACCACTACCTCTTCGACCCGAACGACCCGGCCCCCCACCTCATCGACATGAGCGAGAACGAGTGCATGGTGCCGGAAAACTACCGGGAGATGGAGCTGCGCCCCGACGTGCTCGTCTACACCTCCGCGCCGCTCGAAAAGGATTTGACGGTGGCGGGGGAGCTCTCCTTCGTCCTCTACGCCGCGACCGACCGGCCGGACACCGACTGGGTGGCCCGGCTCACCGAGGTGGACGGGGAGGGCAACTCCCTGCGGCTGAGCGACGGGGTGCTCCGGGCGCGCTACCGGGAGTCCCTCAAGGAGCCGAAGCTGCTCACCCCCGGCGAGGTGGTGCGCTATGAGATTCCCATGAGCTGGGTGGCCAACACCTTCCGGGCGGGGCACCGCATCCGGGTGGAGGTCACCAGCGGGGCGGAAAATTCCATCTTCCCCAACCACAACACCGGCAAACCGATCGCCGACGACACCGAGATGCTCGTCGCGAGCCAGACCGTCTTCCACGACGCGGCCCGGTGCAGCCACATCCTCCTGCCGGTGATCCCCGGCGAAAACTGACCCAACAGCGCAAACGGAACGCCCTCCGGCAATTGGAAGGCGCTCCGTTTTCTTTTTTTCAAAAAAGGGGTTGACTCTGCCCCAGGGGGAAGGCTTATGATGGACCTGTCGACAAGCTGCGCGCACTTTGAGGCGAAGAAGGAGAAAAAACCATGTACAGCATCGGAATGTTTTCCCAGATCTGCCGCGTCACCCCCAAGACGCTGCGCCACTATGATGAAATCGGCCTGCTCCGGCCGGCCCGCATCGACCGGTTCACCGGCTACCGCTACTATACGACCGGCCAGCTCCCGCGGATGAACCAGATCCAATCGCTGCGGCAGATGGGGTTCTCCCTCACCGAGATCATCGCCCTGCTCGACGGCGGCGCGGGGCCGGAGACGATCCGCGCCCTGCTGGAGCTGAAGCGCGGGGAGCTCGCGGCGCGCATCCGGGAGGACGGCCAGCGGCTGCGTCTGGTGGAAAACATCCTGCGGAAAGGAACCCTGATGATGGAAAATTACAACGTTACGATCAAGGAGCTTCCCGAGGTCATCGTCGCCTACCTGCGCACGGTCATCCAAAGCTACGACGACCTCTTCCACCTCATGCCCGAGGTGCTCGGGCCCGAGATGGAGCGCCTCGGCTGCAAATGCGCCGAGCCGGAATACTGCTTCAACGTCTACCACTACGAGGAATACCGCGACCACGACATCGACGTCTCCCTCTGCCAGGCGGTCACCGAGCGGAAGGAGGACAGCGACGTCGCCAAATTTCAGACAATCGCGCGGGTGCCGCAGGCGGCCTGCCTCCTCCACAAGGGGCCCTACAGGACCCTGCGGAACGCCTACACCTTCGCCGCCCAGTGGATCGAGCAGAACGGCTACCGGCTCGCCGGCCCGCCGCGCGAGAGCTACATCGACGGCATCTGGAACAAGGAGAGCGAGGAGGACTGGCTCACCGAACTGCAGTTTCCCGTGGAAAAGGCCGAATGATCCGTTCGGTCCGGGCCGCGGGACGGCCAAAAAAAACAGGAGCCCGGCGGGACGGTCAGCCGTCCCCGCCGGGCTCCTCCGCGAGCAGGTACCGCAGCATCCGCTCGGGATTTTCCAAAAAGGCGCGGGTGAGGCGGTAATTTTCCGTCTCACGGTAGGGGGTGCGCGCAAAGCCCTCCCCCGTCAGCTGGTAGATGTCCGCGCCGGGACAGGCGGTGAGGATGGGGGAATGGGTCGCGATCACGAACTGCGCCCCCTCCCGCGCGAGGGCGTAGATCCGCGCGAGCAGGGTCATCTGCCCGGTGGGGGAGAGGGCCGCCTCCGGCTCGTCGAGCAGGTAGAGCCCCTGCGGGGAAAAGCGGTTGAGCGCCAGCGCGAGGAAGCTCTCCCCGTGGGACTGCTCGTGCAGCGACCTGCCGCCGTAGTAGTCGATGAGGCTGCGGCGGCCCGCCTTGATTTTATTGAGCTCGTCGAGGTTGGTGGCGACGTTATAGAAGCTCTCCGCCCGCAGGAAAAAGCCGTCGCGCGGGCGGCGCGGCCCTTTTGCAACGGAGAGGTATTTCCACAGCGGCGAGTGGGAATCGCTCGTCGAAAAGCTGAAGTTGCGGGTGCCGCCCTCGGGGTTGAAGCCGCTGCCGACCGCGACCGCCTCGATGAGCGTCGACTTGCCGGCGCCGTTCTCCCCCACGAGAAAGGTCACCTGCTTTTGGAATTCCAGCCGCCCGAGATGCCGCACCATCGGGAGGGAAAAGACGTAGCTCTCCTCCCCCTCCGGGATCGCGCGCAGCTCCACCGAACGGAGATAGAGCGCGTCCTCCCACATGCCTCCGCCTCCATCCTCCGGCGCCGGCCTTTTCACAGCGTCACCCGCTCCCCGCGCCGGGAGTAGCCCGCGATCCGGGCGCGGTAGGGCGCGGCCGTCTCCTCCGCGCGCAGGCGGCCGATGAGGCCGTACTGTTCCCACAGGTGCATCGGCACCGCCATATCGGCGCCCGCCGCGCGCATGAAATAGTCGATCCCCCAGAGGTACTTGTCCTCCAGGCGCGGGTCGACGGGCAGGAAGGCGAGGTCGATCTTCTCCCCGCGCAGGGTGTCGATCTCACGCCGGTAGTCGCGCGCCATCCGCGCGTTGTAGGAATCCGTCTCGCCGTTCCAGTGCCACCAGTTGAGGTCGCCCGCGTGAAAAACCGTCTTTCCGTCCGTCCTGACGAGGAAGGCGGCCCCCGCGTCGGTCGAGCGCAGCGCGCGCACCGAGAGGTCTCCGAGGTCGAGCGTCTCCCCGGGGCCGATCCGGAACGCCTCCTCCCGCGTCCGGATATCGTCCGACAGGACGTACCGCACGCGGGGGAGCGCCCCGCGCCAGCCGAAGATGACGGGGCTGTAGTGGTCGCCGTGGCTGTGGGAGGCGAACACGACGACGTCCCGGCCGGAAATCTCCGCCGGGTCGATCACGCCGTCCGCGAGCTTCCCGCCGCGCGGCGTGTCCTTGTAATAGTCGAAGATCAGCAGGTGCGCGCCCGTGTCGACGGCGAACCCGCTGTGAAAGAGGTATCGGATTTCCATCGGCTACACCTGATCCTTCCAGTACCACCAGCTGCATTTCTCCCGTTCGGGACAATCGGTTTCCGCGAAGTAGACGGCGCAGCGGTAGACGTAGAGCACGCAGCGGTCGAGCACGCCCCCGTGCAGCACGCAGTCACGCTCGTAGAGCTCCTCCGGGTCCTGCCCGCGCAGCGACGCGACCGAGGAGACGCCCAGCCGCAGCAGGTGTTCCTCCATGTTGGACCCGACGCCGGGGATTGTCCGCAGGTCGCTTTTCATGCGACGCCCTCCCCCTGGTCCCGCTGGTACTGCCGGCCCCACACGTTCATCGCGTCGAGCACCGGGCGCAGGCTTTCGCCCGTTTCGGTCAGCGAGTATTCCACCCGCGGCGGCACCTCGGCGTACACCTCCCGGTGCACCAGCCCGTCCGCCTCCATCGCGCGCAGCTGCTGGGTCAGCATCTTCTGGCTGATCGCCGGGATGCTCCGGCGCAGCGCCCCGAACCGCTTGGTCCCGGTCATCAGGTCGCGCAGGATCATCACCTTCCACTTGTCCCCGATGAGCAGGAGCGTCGTCTCCACAGGGCAGCAGGGCAGCGGCTTTGTCATAGGAATTCCTCCAATGCTTTCGTTTTGATACCAGAATTCCAAACTGCATGCAGTATTCGGAATCTTCTGTTACTCCCATAGTAACCCATAGGCGCAAAAAAGTCCAGTCCCGGGGGAACGTTCCGGGAGGGCTTTGAAAAGCCCCCCGGCCCCCAAAACGTTTGACGCGGGCAGGGCGCCGCGCGCGTCAACGCCCGCCGGCCGTGGGGCGGGCCTGCTCGGGCCGCTCCACGCCGATCGCCTCAAGGCCGCTTTTCATCACGAGCCGCCGCAGGCCGGGGTCGTAGAGGAAGGGGCATTTGAGCAGCTTCAGCCACAGCTTGCGGCGCAGCGCGCGGCAGCCGCGCGCGTAAGCGCGGACGGGGTCGCCGTCCCCGTTCAGGGCGCGGGCGAGCCGGGAGCCGCTGAGGATCGCGCTGCTGATCCCCTCCAGGGAGCTCGGGCTGACAAAGCCCGCCGCCTCCCCCGCGAGGAACACGCCGTCCCTTCCCGTGCAGAATTGCCGCCGCCCGGCGGGCCGCAGCAGCAGGCAGGCCTCGGTTTTGACCGGCTCGCCGAACTGGAAGCCGAGCGCCGCGAGCTTTTCCTTCTGCCGCTCGAACCGCGCGCGGCATCCCCGGGCGGGATAGGCGCCCCCGAAGATGAACGACCCGTCCTTGCAGATCGACCAGGAATAGCAGTCGGTGTTCTCCGGGTCGAAGACGCAGGAGTAGAAGGGGTTGGGGTTTTCGTCGGGGAACCACTGCTGGATCGCGACATACCTGCGGATGGAGACCTCCGGGAAGAAGGCCCGCCGCACGAGGGAACCCGCCCCGTCCGCGCCCACGAGGTAACGCGCGGTGATTTCGCGGAGCGCGCCCTCCTTTTCGTAGAGGACGCAAAAGCCCCCGGAAGTCCGCTCGACGCGCCTGCACACGCAGCCCTCCTCCACGCGCACCCCGGCGGGGATGAGCGACCGGAGCCAGCGGTCGAACCGGTGCCGGTCGAGGTTGAGGTACATCCGCTGGTAGTGGCGGGTGAGTCCCGATTTCAGGTCGATGGTGCGCACCGCGAAGATCTGCGGGTCTACGAGCACCTCCTTGGGAAGGGTCAGGTCGAACCGCGCGAGCGCCTTCTGCGCGTCGGGCGCGAGCAGGCCGCCGCACGGCTTTTGGAAGCCGCCCGCCGCCTGTTTTTGATCGATTGCGATCACCCGCAGGCGGCTGTCGAGCAGCCGCGCTGCGGTCGCACCCGCCGGGCCCAGCCCGATGATCGCGACGTCGTATGGTCCCTCCGGCATACCGTCAATCCCTCCCGCAGAAATCCCGCACGCAGGCGACCGCCTCGTCGATATAGCGGGAGAGGGGCAGGTCCTCGATGCCCACGATCGTCATATGCTGCTTGGCGGCGGGGATGAGCACCTTTTTGGCGCGGCTGGCCGCCACGGCGCAGGCCATGCGCGGGGTGATCTCCCCGAGCATCGCGTCGGCCAGGATGATGCCGAGCGGCCCGACGATCACATCGGTGCGCGCGCAGTTGAAGACGACGGCGTTTTCCCCCGTCGCCCCCACGTTGGCGCCCGCCCGCATCATGTTCGCGGTCGCGGCCGAGTTGGTCCCCACCGCCACGAGCTCCGCCTCCGGCAGCTCCGCGCGCAGCTTTTCCGTCAGGCTGCGCCCGATGCCGCCGCCCTGTCCGTCAATCACAATAATCCGCATCCCGTATCCTCCGTTCAACGCTTCTCCGCCGGGCCCGCCCCCGCGGGCGCGGGCCCTCGCAGGTCATAACAGCTCTGCGGATATTATACAACATTCGCGGGGAAAGAAAAAGGGCCGCTTCCCCAAATGGGAAAGCGGCCCTCCGCCTCAAGATTCATGCGGCCCGGGTGACGCACCGGAAGAGCGTTTTCACGCCGACGATCACCCCGTAGGTGCACGCGGTGGTAAAGAGCCCCGAGATCACCGTGCCGACGAGGATGGCGGCCATCGAGCTGCGCCGGTCGAACCCGAGCGCGCCCGCGACGAAGGAGGCGATCCACACGCCGATCCCTGTGAAGGGGATGCCGACGAAGACGGCAAGGATGAACACGGAGCCGTTGCGGAAGAGCCCGGGGTGCTTTTGGGCGAACCGTTCGACCCGCCCGAGTCCGCGCTCGACAAAGCCGACCCTGCGGGCGCGGTCGGCCAGCGGCCCGCTGCCCTTCATCACATAGGGCACGGGCAGGAAGCTGCCCGCCGTCGTGCAGAGGAACGCCTGCTGCCACTTGAGGCGCAGCGCGGCGGCGACCGGGATGGCCAGGCGGTTCTCGGCGATGGGGACCATCGAAAGGAGCAGGACAAAGAGGTCTTTGAGCCAGATTCTCAGCGGCGTCAGCGCAGCGGCCATGATTGTTTCCCTCCCCGTTTTTGGATGGGCGGTGTCCCCTTTGGGCCCGCCGGAAGGTTTTCAGATTGTACCACCGTCATTATAGCATATTCCCGCGGGCAAACCAACCAGAAGGGAAAGATTCCATTTCGCGGGGAATTATGCTATGATTGATAGCGAGGTTCCATCAAAAAGAGGAGGCGTACATATGTCCAGATTCATTGCGGATTACCAGAGCGGCAAGCCCGACGACTTCATCAAGTTCGTCTCGGAGGACTTCTTCGCGAAGGAAGGCTTCCGGCAGGTCAACTACAAAGGCGAGACGGTCTGGAAAAAGGGCGTCGGGTTCCTGACCGCGCCGTCCTTCATCAGTTTTCGCTACTCGCAGGGAAATATTCACCTCGAGGCGTGGATCAAATCGTTCGGCGAGCACGGCCTCGACGGGTTTTACGGCGCGGTTCCCAAAAAGGCGCTCAAAAACCGCGTTGACGCGCTCATGAGCCTGCTCTCGCAGGACGTTCCCGTCCCGGAGGGCGGCGCCGCGCCGCAGCCGGACGCCGCCGCGGCCCCCGCGGCCCCCGTCCCCGTCGAGGTCCACAACCCCACCGGCAAGGCGACCGTCGCCCTCGTGACAGGCATCCTCGGCGTGCTGCTCGCCTTCTTCATCCCGCTGATCGGCGTCATCCTCTCGGCCGTCGCCGTCTCGAGCGGCGCGGTCGGGCGCAAGAGCACGAACAGCGGCCGCGCGACGGCGGGCTATGTCCTCGGCATCATCGGCGTCGTGGTCTCCATCCTGATGTGGCTGCTGAACATCGTCCTCACCGTTCTCTGATCTGATCCCCAAAGGGCGTCCCCGCCATACGGCGGGGACGCCCTTTTCTATTTGGACGCACCCGTGTCAGACTGCGCGGACCTCGTCCGCCGCCTGCGCCTCCTCCCCGTCCGTCCGCGTCCCGCCGGGAGCCCCAAACGGCCAGCCCGCGTATTCCACCTCGCTGATCGCGTCCAACAGGTTCTGGTCCTTGAAATACCCGTCGGAATAGTAATCGATCTTGCTGAACAGCTTCGCCAGCCCGAAGACCAGCAGCCCCAACAGCAGCACCGACGCCGTTGCCACAGGCACCACACCGCTGTCCTGATAGATCAGGCCGGTGATCAGGGCGGCCACGGGCACGCTGATCAGCATGTCGATGATGACCCGGTGAAACCTTGCGTATTTTTCTTCCCGCGCCTTCAAAAGCGTTTCGCATTCGGCCTTCAGCTTTCGCAGCTTCTCCGACCCGTCGATTCCGTGCTTGATCAGGACGGCCCGGATGCCCGCAAGGTATTCGATGTAGTCGCGTTGCTGCTCCGCCAGCTCCTTTTCCCGCGCGGGGAGGTGGTAAAAGAGCTTTTCCCGCGAAAACGACGCGGCCAGCGACAGAAAAAGTACGATGACGGACAGTACCGGCACCAGCGGGCTTTGGGGCATGGTAAACAAAAGCCAGAGCAAGTAGACCGTCAAGCAGATCCCTCCGATCCCCATGACCCACAGGGGCCACCTGATCAGCCGGGACATTTCCGACGGGCTCCGGAAGGACTTCAACCTTTTCGCGGGGTTGGCTTCGTACAGCTCCCGCCGGATATAACGGTATTTGTAGGTCATAAGCGTGCCTCCTCAATCATTCTGAAAACAGTCTACCATAAATTGACCGTCACAAACAGCCCGTCCAAAGCGGCTTTAATAATAAGCCCGGTACGCCCGGGTTTCGCCCCGCTTCCCGGGCTTTTTGCATCCGATTTGCAAAAATTGGACAAAAAAACTGTTGACTACACGACGCCGGAGGAATGCCGGCGGAAAGGCGGGAGGGCGCTGACGCGCCCTCCCGCCTGTTCTTTTTATTTCCCGCCGCGGCGATCCCGGAGATACGCGAGGATTTCCTCCGCGTTGGTGTCCGGCTTAACCTTCGGCATGGCCCTTTCGATCACGCCCTCCCCGTCGATGAGGTAGGTGCTCCGCACGACCCCCATGCTCACCTTTCCGTAGAGCTTCTTCTCCTGCCAGACGCCGTAGGCCTGCAGGACGGTCAGCTCCGGGTCGGAGAGAAGCAGGAAGGGCAGGCCGTGCTTTTCGGCGAATTTCCGGTGGGAGGCGGCGGAATCCCTGCTCACCCCGATGACCACCGCGTCCAGCTCCCGGAACGCGTCGTAGGCCGCCGCGAAGGCGCAGGCCTGACGGGTGCAGCCGGGGGTGTCGTCCCTGGGATAAAAATAGAGCACGACCTTTTTCCCCCGGAAGTCCGACAGGGAGACGGGCCGTCCGTCCTTGTCCGGCAGGGTGAAATCGGGCGCTTTGGTTCCGGCTTCCAGCATATCAGCCATCCTCCTTGATGAATACATAGTGATTTTCCCCGGAACAGCCGGCGTTATACCGGTATCCCAACTCGCGGAACTCCCGGATGTCCCCGGCGGCGGTGACGTTGTTTTCCGCCAGCCACCGCACCATCCGTCCCCGCGCCATCTTGCAGAGCGTCCCCTTTTCGATCACCCGCCCCTCCTTCCACTCCCCGAAGGTGCAGGTGAGGAACCGCACCTGGGGCGGCAGATGCGGCTTCACCGCCCGGCTGTACTCCGCCGATGCAAGGTTGACCAGAAGGTCCGTCTCCCCGGCCAGCGCCCGCGCGGGCTTGTCCCCCCAGAAGCCGTAAAGGTCCCGGTGCCCGTCGACCGGGAGCCTGGCCTGCATCTCGAGCCGGTAGGGGACCACCCCGTCGAAGGGCCGCAGCAGGCCGTAAAAGCCCGAGAGGATGCGCAGGTGCTCCTGAAGGTAGGCGAACTGCCCTGTCTCAAAGACGCCGGGGGCCATGTACTGGTACTGGATGCCCTCGTAGGAGAGGACCGCCGGGGTCAGCCGCCCGCGCAGGTCCATGCGGCGCAGCCGCTTCGCGTTGAGGGCGGCGATCGCGTCGCTGCACTGCCAGAGGGCCTTC
The DNA here is from genome assembly GCF_057433415.1 of Anaerotruncus sp. NCBI lineage: Bacteria > Bacillati > Bacillota > Clostridia > Eubacteriales > Oscillospiraceae > Anaerotruncus > Anaerotruncus sp. The sequence goes on from NZ_DBMDHH010000010.1 coordinate 32,229, forward strand.
AACTCCCGCAGCGGCATCGGGCGCAGGACGGACAGCAGGCGTTCCGCCTCCGGCAAAAACCGGGGCGGGCCGAGGGGTTCGAGGCTGTCGGCGTCCTCATGCATTTTTTTCGCGGGGGATATGATGATCCGCATAGGCGCCTCCTTATCGCAGGCTCCGCGCCAGACGCTGCCGCGCCGGGCCCGTGCCGTCGCACCCGGCGCAGCGGCTGGGCTTTGCGTTGACTTCGCGGTCCAGAAGCGGCTGTTCCCGGCGGGAGGGGTCCAGCGCATGGTCCAGCGCCGTCACATCCTCCCACGCCCGGTTGAGAAAGGCGACCTCCCGCCGCCCGTGCGTCCTCGTCAGCCGGATTTCCCCCGCGTGGCGGAGGTACTCCCCGGCGGTCTCCGACTCGACGCCGGCGGCGTCCAGGCTCCTGCGAAGCCCCTCGAGGAAGGTCGCGGGCAGCGCCTCCCACTCGGCGCCGCTCAGGCCGAAGAGGACGAAGGCGTAGCGGCTGCGGCAGTGGACCGCGAGCAGGCTCTTCCGCCCCCGGAGGGTGATGACGTGCAGGTCCCAGCAGGCCCCGCGGTCGGGCGTCTCTCCGTGGGGGAGGCTGTTCATCTTCAAATGCCGCCGCAGCGGGATCGTCAGTCCCAGTTCCATCGTTTTATCCCTCCCGGGGAAGAAAAATCTTTTCCACGCGGTAACGGCCCGCGTCAACCTCCATCAGGCAGAGGGTGAGCTCCAGGCCGAACCGCCGCCTGCCGCAGCCTCCGGGGTTGAGCCACAGCACCCCGCCCCGGTCCTCCGAGGCGTACTTGTGGGAGTGCCCGCAGACCACCACGTCCACGCCGTTCAGCCCGCGCGGCACGTCCCTCCGGTTGTGCGCCAGGAAGAAGCGCACCCCCTCGATGGTGAACGCGAGCGTCCGGGGAAGGTCCTCCGCCCACGCTCCGTCGTTGTTGCCCCGGACAAGGTGGGGCTCCGCGCAGGCGCGCAGCGCGTCCGCGACTTCCGGGGTGTCGAAATCCCCGGCGTGGACGACGGCGTCCGCCTCGGCCAGCAGGGCCTTGACCTCCTCCCGCAGGAGGCCGTGGGTGTCTGATAACAGGACGATTTTTTTCATGGCCGCCTCCCGCTCCGCAAGGTTCCCGCCGTTATTCTACCATATTCCGCGTTTTTTTGGAACGCCCCGCGTCCCCCGCCGCGGACAAAAAAACGCACCGCGGAAGCGGTGCGTTTTTCCGGGCCCGGAGACCTCAGATGAGGATCCCCTCGCAGTGGTCCACCTCGTGCTGGATGATCTGGGCGGTCCAGCCGGCGAAGGTCTTCAGGCGCGTCTGGAACGATTCGTTCTGGTAACGCACCTTGATGGATTTCCAGCGCTTGACCTTCCGGGTGCCGGAGAGGGAAAGACAGCCCTCCTCCGTCTCATAGGGCTCGGAACGCCTGATGATCTCGGGGTTAAACATCACCGTGTAGTTTCCCTCGTTTTCAAAGGCGATGATGCGTTTGCTGACGCCGATCATATTGGCCGCCATGCCCACGCAGCCCTGTCTGTGGGCCTCCAGCGTGTCCAGCAGGTCCCTCGCGGCGGGCAGGTCGGCCTCCCCGGCCGGTTCGGCCTTCCGCGCCAGGAACGCTTCGTCCCTCATGATTTCCCTTACCATCGGTCTTTCCCCTTTCTCTCCACGGATTCCCGCGCGCCGCGCCCGCTAACGGTGGCCCTGCGCCGCGGTCTCCGCGTGCCGCGCCGCTTTTTTCAGCGACAGAAGGAGCAGGACGACGCCCGTCCCGAGGAGGATATGCCCGATCCCGGCAATCCCGGAGATCGCCGCGTCCATCCCCTTGGAAAGCGGAAGCGCAAGCACCTGAGGGATCCCGCGCGCCACCATCATGACCGCCGTGAGCGGGAGCCCCACGTTGTAGAGATACAGGAAGGCGCGGAAGGATTTGTAACGCTCCAGGCCGTCCCCGCGCCCGGCAAAGAGCGCGACGATCAGAAAGAGGAACATCCCCAGGATAAACAGGTGGGTGTGCACCTTGCCCAGGGCCGTCGCGCCCGTAAAGGCGTTCCACTTGGTAAATTCGCGGTAAAATACGCCGCCCGCCATGGCGAGGACCGCATAAGCAAACGCGAAATTCAGGTATTTTTTCATATCAGCGTTCTCCTTTCATCGCCCGGAAGCCCATTACGACCATCCAGACGTAGACGCAGGTTTTGGGGATCATCAGCATGCCGACCGGCGGCAGGGCGTCGGCAAAGAGCACGACCGGAAGGTAGAAGGCGAAGCTGAGCAGAACGGCGAGCCACAAGAAGCGAAACGCGCGGTCCCCGTGCCGCTTGGCGCTCCGGTAAAAGAGAAGCACGATCAGCAGCCCCAGCAGCGCGAAGGGGATGTTGCGGTAGATCCCCCAGCTGAGCGGCGCGTCGGCGCTGGTCCAGCGGTTCTGCGGCGCCAGGCAGAGGAGGATGCGGGAGAGCGAAAGCGCCCAGACGGCCGCCGTCAGCCCGGCCCGGCCGGTGATCCGGTACCGTGCCCGCCACACATAATAGAGCAGCAGGTAAAAGACGGTCATGGTGATTGAAGTCACCAGCTTCCCGACGCCCAGCGCCGCGGGATAGGATTCCAGCCCCGTGGTGCAGAGCGCGACGGCGCGGGGGATCAGATGGAAGGCGTCCCCGCAGCCGAGGACGACGGCCATGATCCCAAACAGCAGGTACTGTTTTTGACCTTTGCCGCCGCGGATCATCCGATATCCCAGCGTGATGACGGTGGACAGGTAAACGATGTCGAAGAGGGTTTCAAATACTGCCTGCATCGCGGCATCTCCTTTCAAGTTGAACGGCGTTCACAATAAGCGCTTTGAAAACCCGTCCTCAGACGGGCTTTCAGGCCGGATACAGGACCCGGCGGATCACTTCAAGCAGCACCTCGCAGTCGTCCTCCTGCCGGGCCAGCAGCGTCAGAAGGTTGGACAGCACGAAATCGATCAGGTCCGATTCCGAAAACGACGCGGAAAACGCGTCCCTTCTGACGGCCGGGTCCGCCCGGAGCGACTGCGCCATTCCCGCCTTCATGTGGGAAAAATACTGCTCCATGGTTTTGCGCGCCTGTTCCTTGGCGGAGCTGGCGACGCTGATGGAATGCGCCGTGAAAAAATGGGGATACTCCCTGGTCCCCTGCCGGACGCTGTCGAAGATCCAGCGGACATATTCGGGGAAGGGCTTCTGTTCGCAGCACTGCTCCATGTGGAAAATATCCTGCCAGACGCTCTCGATGGTCGCGGTGACCAGGGCGTCCTTCGAGGGAAAGTAGTTGTAGAGCGACCCGAGCGCCACATGGCACGCCTTTGCGACCGAACGCATGTCCAGGGCGGACAGGCCCCGTTCGGACACCATATCCCGGCAGGTTTTCATAATCGCTTCTTTCGACGTCACCACCGTGTTGACCGCAACCACCCCGCTTTCGTAACTGAACAATGTTCATTATAGCGCGCCGCCAGCCGTTTGTCAAGGCGCCGGAATGATTTGCCTCTTTTTTATCCGGTTTCGGGTACGCGGGCCTGTGTCGGAAAACCAGAGGAAGATTATCGTATACGAGAAAAGAATAAGCCGGAAATCCTTTAAGGCGTATCATTGCGCATCGGCTTCCAGCAAAGGTCGGCCGGTTTGACTGCCAGGTACGGCTCGGTCAGCTTGTCCCATTCCTCTTTTGAGATCCATTTGCCCTTATAGATATAATCATCCCGCTCATCATAAATTCCGTTTTCGTCTGTATCGCCTTTCGTGAATTCTATATAAAACTGTGTATCGCCCCAAAAATCCAATACCCTATATTGATAGTCCATATGCGTGGGGGCCGCCCCATATCGGATATATCCCATCGCGCGGTTTTCAAGCGGATAGTTGTAATCGACTCCACGATACCAGAGCATGACCTCCTGATTATAATAAGTATAGATTTCGTAGCTGTTTCCATGACCGGTGGATAGATGCAGCTCGGGAATCCCATCCCCGTTCATGTCGAAAAAGGCATATTTCTCCCATTCGTAAAATTCCCCATCCTCCGTGCGATTGAATAAATCCTCAAAAGGGATCTCTCCTTCGTCGGACCTTGCGTTTCTGCTCCCATTCAAAACCTCAGCATATGCCGCCATCGACTCCTCCAATGTCGGCCATTCGACCTTGGCCCCGCCCTTTGGAGGCGCCTTTTCCGCGGGTACGGCGGGGGAGGCACTTTCCGGCGCTGTCGCCTCCAAGGATGAGCCGCTGGCGAACGGCGGCTCCGCCTGCGGCCCATCGGCGGGCGCAGCGCACGCGCCCAGCAAACAGATCAGTGCCAGAACCGGCACACCGTTCTTTACATGAAGCATGCACAGGCCGCCTTTCCATGCTTTTCTGTGATAATCCCAAATTGCCGCAGTTTGCGGTCAGCGAACTTCCAATCGCTCTATAAAATAATAACATTATAAATTGGTTCTGTCACTATCCACCCTCTTGCTCAGTTGCGGGTATGACGTGGCGGCATAACCAAGAGCCGTTGGTTTATCAACTAAAATGCAAAATAGAAACACTTGCTTTTAAGCCTTAGCGTACTCCTTCTGGGCAGGTGTGACTCCGGCACGCTCCTTCGCCTCTTTCCTGTGGGCGCCCACTTTACGGCAGGTTCGTTCGGTTTCACCCGGCACAATGTTGTTGCAGTAGCAGGTGTTATAGCCCTCGGTCAGCAAAATATAGTGCGTAGGTGCGGCGTAAGAGTCGGTTCCCCTGTGCTTGATCAGCTCAAAGTAAATCTCCAGCATTCCCTTCACCTGCCCCCGGAAGCGGAGGCTCTCCGGGAAATACTCCAGACCATTCAGAAATTTCTGAAATGCAGCATATCCCTCGGAGTTTACATCCAGCACTTCGGTCCCAAGTCTCATGGTTTACCGTAAGTTTGGGCATATATTTTATCCACATAATTTTTTGCAGCGATTATTTCTTTTTCATGTTCGTCATAGTCGTTAACTAAAACGCGGAGAATATCAAGCGGATCCAAATCCTGCCCGAGTATATCCTTTTTTAAAACAGCCAGAATTCTACACCATAAATAAAGTTCAGTTTCGCGCGGTTTGTCATCGTAAAATTTTTGTTGTAACTTGTTCTGTAATGCAAGTATTCGTCCAGTTTCTCTTCCGCCATATTTTAAGGTGTTCATTTTATACTGCGCAATTTTATCAACATAAACTAACTCGCTAAATTTTTTATTATACTTTTGACGTTCTTGTTCTGTTAAATGTAAGTTGTCTTTGATATGAGTAATTCTAACTACATCAAACCAATAATCAAAAATTCCTTTCAAATCTTTCTCATAGTTACTTTTATAGAATTCTAATTCTTTCATCTGATATAAGAATTCTCTATTGCGACTTTCTTCAATCTGCGAGACTTTAATTTGAACACCTGCGACCACTTGTTCTATTGCAGTGCTGATTAGACCCTCACCTGGGATTTCCATTATTTCACCTCCACATTCTAGCTATACCAGTAAAAAAATTTTCTTTGGAAAAGTATATCACATAAAAATAAAGAAAAAAAGGGTAAGTCTCATATGGACTTACCCTTGCAGCAATGCGGTAAAATCACTATTCAGGCAACAAGTTATCGGAGGGAGGAGGCGTGTCTGGGGGAACCGTCAGGGTTCCTACCGCACGCCGGGCGAGCGCAGCGAACAGAGTACCCGCCCGCACACCGAGCCACAGCGAGGCGTTTCGGAGGCCAACCGCCCGCAGGGCGGCTCTTAGGCCGGAGATGCGGCACCAACGGATTTTGAGTGCCTTTAACGAAAGAGAAGATAGCAGAACTGGTCGGAATCCAACAACCACTAAAAGTCTTTTCAACCCGCATGACATAAGGATTTCTGGAAAAACTGGGGGGTTCTCAAGTTCTGATCTTTTTTCAAAATCTCCAGCAGACAATGGTTCTAATGGCATAGCCGCTACGGATTTGACAAATCGAAACCCTATCTTCTTTAAGGCACCCGATTTTGGGTGCCTATTCTTTTGACAGCGAAGGCCGGAGAGGTGATAGAAATGCCTGACCCAATCAGCATCAATTCCAAAGGATATGGAAAAATCCATAAGGCGGTGATGCGCATTCGGTGTTCCCCCTTCTCGCCAAAACCATCTACGCTTACATCTGCGCCTATGCCAGTTGCGGCTGCACGGCGTTCCCCAAGCGGGACAAAATCGTGAGAGACTTGCAGATCAACAAGGATACCTATACCAAGCACATGAGCCGCCTGGTGGAGGACGGGTACATCAGCAGGGAGCGTACCGCGAGCGGGAATCTCTATACCGTTCGGCTGTCCGTCCCTACTTACGCTTCCGCCGCTTCGACGGAAAGCGGCATGACGGGTCTTCTGGTATTTGAAAGCGTGGCGGCCCGCGGCTTCGACACCGTACCGAGGCTGGTCATGCCAGATCGGGACCTTACCGCCCAGGCGAAAGCAATCTACGTCTATTTCGCCTCGTTTGCCGGCGCCGGCATGACGGCATTTCCCCAAAGGGCCGCAATCATGTGGGAGACGGAATGAGATCCGGTGTGCCAAAGCCCATGTGGCTGCTTCGCTCAAAATCCTGCCCAATCAATCGCTTTGTCTCGGCCCCGTCTTGATCGAGGTACCGTTGTCATCGGAAACATTTTGGGGTAAAATGAAAAAAGTTAGTAATCGGAGAGGAGCGGAGCAGATCGAAAAGCTGCCCCCGTTGGAGAGAGTTAACGGTTGTCGTAGAGCGATAAAAGGAAATTCATTTGTAAATTCTATATTTGCGCCGAAAAAAGAACCCAGACAGCCCAAAACGCTGCCTGGGTTTGTTTTACCACGGTTTTGTCCGCGCAGACACTGCCTGCCGCTCCAGCATGGGCGGGACGGCGTACAGTATTGCCAACTGATTTTCTGTTGCCAAAATGTTGCCGCGGAATTTAACGGTAGGCCGATAAAATAACCTGAACGGCCCCGTCGATTCCAAGGCTGCCGCTATCAATGCAGATGTCGAAATACTTTGCCCGTTCTTTTTCTTTCTTTTCATAAAAAGAATAATATGCCATGCGCTTTTTGTCGACCGCATAGAGCCGCTTCTCTGCATTTTCCGGTAGCTCCTGATATTCTTCCACCACACGCCGGATTTTTGTTTCCATATCCGCATAAATAAATACGCGCAGCAAAGGAAGTCTGCCCTTCAGCACCTCGCAGGCGCCGCGGCCCACGATCACGCAAGGCCCGCCGGCAGCCAAGTTACAGATCGCTTCGCGTTGGGCGAGGTACAGCGTATCTTTTACCGGCAGTTCAAAGGGTACGCCCGGGACAATCGAATAAAGACCGTTTCCCGCTCCCCTTAGATCTGCGCCGTCAAACTGTTCCGCGCAGAGGCCGCTTTGACAGACGGCCTCCCGGACGATCTCCTTGTCATAAAAGGGGATATGCAACTGTTCGGAGACAAGTTTTCCAATTTGCCTACCGCCGCTGCCGTGTTGCCGGCTGATCGCAATCACTTTATCCATCTTCACCGCGCCTCCTGGGGTCTGTTTCTTCCTGTCTATTCTCCGCCATTTTTCTTGACGCCGCGCGTTTCATCGGCCTTATCAAAATGACGCAGGTAAGTATCGTCAGTGCGTCGGCGGCCGGCTGTGAAAGGTAGATGCCCGACACGCCGAAAATGCGGGGCAAAAGCAGGATGAACGGGATATAGAACATCCCTTGCCGAATCAAGGATAGGAACAGCCCCATTTTAGAGGAGCCGATTGTCTGAAAGGTAATCGTCATCATGTAGCACAAACCGAAAGCGGGGTACAAAATCACCTGCGAAATCAGCAGCCATTTCCCGAACTCCACCACCGCCGGATTGCGGTTAAACAGCAGTATGAGCGGCTGGGCCAGCAGGATATACGCCGCCGCCACCGCCACGGTCAGCAGCAGCGAGCCTCTGAGCGCAAACCGCGCCGACTGATGAAACCGCTCCTCATTTTTTGCGCCGAAAGCGTAGGAGGCCACCGGCTGGTAACCCTGCATAAAGCCCATGACCACATAGCAGCCGATGAGGATCAACCGCTGCACCACGCCGTAGGCCGCAATGATGAGATCGGAATCCGGCAGGGGCTTTGCCGCGATATTGGTGAGCGAGGTAGCCACTGCAAGACAAATTTGGATGACCGCCGTGGGGATGCCGATGGAGATCACGCTCCACACCAGACCGCCGGAGGGCTTAAAATAGCGGGGTTTGACTTTGATGATGGAACGGCCGCTCAAATAGAACCACAGCAGAATGCCAAAGGTCACAAACTGGGAAAGGGTGGTGGCGAGGGAAGCGCCCTCCACCCCCATATCAAATCCCCAAGAGAACATGAACACCGGGTCCAGCAGCACATTCAGAAGCGCGCCGGCGATCACGGCGACGGAAGAAATTTTTACCGAGGATTCCGCTCTGGCCGCGCAGTTGAGGCTTTGGGCGGGGAGGTTGAACAGCGCGGCGATAAACATCCAAAACGCATAGTCCTTTGCCTGGGGCAAGACCGCGTCTGAGGCGCCGAAAGCCCGCAGCAGCGGTTCCATAAACAGGAGCCCCAAAATGCAGAGGCCGACGCCGATCAGCATGGAGAGCCCGACGATGGTGGTCACCGTTCGGTTGGCGCTCTCCCTGTCATTCGCCCCCAGCTGCCGGCCCGCCAATACCGCCGCGCCCGCCGCAAAAATGTTTTCCACCGAAACCATAATCAGCAGCAGAGGTAAGGTGACGCCCACGGCCGCGAGGGCGATGTCGCTGTCCAGCATCCCGATATACGCGGTGTCCACGATGTTATAGACCGCCTTTGCCAGAAGGGCCAGCGTTGCGGGTACGGCAAGCTTTACGATTGCCTTTTCGGGCGTTGCATCCGATAAAATGGATTCCCGGCCGTTCGTGGCTGTCCCGCTCATATCTCTTCCCCCCGCTCCACCACGCCGTACAGCAAAATATGCAGCGACCGCTTACAGACTTGCTCATGCTGTTTCCACCCGTCGGAATCAAGGTTCTCCATCCGGTACCGAGCGTTGATAAAATCTTGGTACAGCCGGAACACCCCCCCCACCTCGTCCACTGTGACGCCGGGCTGGAGAGGTACCTTTTCCAGCAGTGCGGTCAGCACGAAAACATTCAGCGCGTCAAACTCCGCTTTGATTTCCTGAACGGCATTCTGCAAATGAGTGGGCGGCGAAATGACGGCTTCGCAAAAAAGAGGAAGCAGCTGGGGATTCTTTTCAAAGAAAGCCAGCCGTGTGTCAAAGTAAGATTCCAGGCACTCGCCGGCGGAGCCCTGGAGATCCGCGGCGCCTTCTCTCAGCGCGGCGGTCAAACGGTCAAAGCATGTCTGCAGGCAGGCCAGATAGAGTGCGTCTTTGTCTTTGAAATAGTGATAAAGGATCCCTTTTGAAATGCCGCCTGAATTGCAGATGGTATTGACGGAACTCAGGCCGTAGCCCTGCCGCGCAAACTCTTGCGTAGCGGTATCTAAAATTCTTTGCAGGCTGATAAAATTCTTTTCTTCGCGCTTCATAATGGATACTCCTTAAAGAAATAGACTTATTGGTCTGTTTTTAGCAGCATAACACAAACAGACCAATAAGTCTATTAAGTTTCTGTAAATCTTTTCAGCGGTGGGCCAATGTCTCCCAGGCTTTGGGCAATCTACGGGAAGCTCTCGCCCCTATGGTCGGCCCAGGCATTTTACAGGAACAAAGCGACTGCGCAGTAGACAAGCAGTAGAGCCATCACAAGATTGACCGCTTTTGTATGCCTTGAAAAGAACTTACAGAAGGCCGACCCGAACAGCGCCCATACGAAGGAGCCGGACGCCCCGATCAGCGCCAGGAGGACGGTAAATCCAATCACCGTCCCGGTGGAGTGGTAGACCGGCAAAATGTAGAGCGTCATGGCGGTGATCGCGTAAATATAGATCTTGGGATTGGCGAATTGCAGGAGCATACCGGAAAGAAAGCTGGCCTCTTTCCCGCTGTCCGCCTCTACGTCGGCGGAGCTTTTCCACACCTTCCAGGCAAGATACAGCATATAAGCCGCCCCTGCGAGCTGCATAAATATCTTCACTTTTGGGAGGTAGGCATACAGCGTGGTGCTGAACAGGGTGCAGACCGACATCACGACTGCAAACCCGGCCAGGATGCCCAGGTTGAAGTGGAAGCTGCGGCGGAAGCCCAGCCGGGCCGCGTTGCTCATGGACAATAGATTGTTGGCCCCCGGCGTGTAAGCCGTGATAAAACAGTAGATCAGGAAATCTGATACATGAAACAATTTAAAACCCTCCTATCCCACACGAGTGGAGAACTATTTCAAAAAGGACAGATAGCCGCTGATGAAGATGACGAGGACGATCACCGGCAGAACATAGCTGATGTACGTTCTTGCGAAGCCGGGATAAGGTAGGCCCTTCCCGATGGTGGTCTCGTGATAGAAACGGTCCCATCCCCATCCATAGTGGCGCGTACAAAACAGAAGGAATACCAGGCTCCCCAGGGGGAGCAGATTGTTGCTCAGAATGAAGTCCTCCAAATCCAGGACACTTGTTCCGTCCCCCAAAGGCTGGAACCCGCTCCATAGATTATAACCGAGGATGCAGGGCAGGGAGAGCAGGATCAGCAGCACAAAATTGACAGCCGCCGACTTTTTCCGGCTCCAGCCCGTTGCATCCATAACGTAGGTAATGATGTTTTCAATCACCGCGATCACCGTGGAGACGGCGGCGAATACCATGAACAGGAAGAACAGCGTCCCCCAAAAGCGTCCGCCGCTCATCGTGTTGAAAATGTTGGGCAGCGTGATAAAAAGCAGATTGGGGCCGCTGTCCGGCTGGACGCCGAAGCTGAAGCAGGCCGGAAAGATAATAAGCCCCGCCAACAGCGCCACCACCGTGTCGAGTACCCCCATGTAAAGGGCGTCGCTGGTCAGGGAATGGCTTTTGTCAATGCGGCTGCCAAAGACGGACAGCGTGCCAATGCCGATGCTCAGAGTAAAAAACGCCTGCCCCATGGCGGCGAAGATACATTCAGGCAGGCCGATCTCCCTCATGGCGCCGAAGTCCGGGAGCAGGTAGTAACGCAGCCCCTTTTCCGCTCCCGGCAGCGTGACCGAGCGCGCCGCCAGCACGAGCAGCAGGCCGAACAAGAGCAGCATCATCATTTTTGTGACCCGCTCCACGCCCGCCTGCAGGCCGACGGCGCAGACGGCAAAGGAGACGATGATCATGACCGCCGCACACAGAAACATGGTGCCGGGCTGTGCCAACAGTCCGGAAAAAATCCCATCTACTTCGGCGGAAGCGATCCCTTGGAACCGGCCCTTTGCCATCTCAATAAAGTAATAAAACAGCCAACCGCTGATGACGGTATAGAACATCATCAGCAGATAATTCCCGATGATGGTGGCGTACTTGAACCAATGCCATTTTGTCCCCTCCGGCTCCAGCAGGTGGAAGGAGAGGGCCGTGCTTCTCTGGCTGGCCCGCCCGACGGCGAACTCCATCACGACGATGGGCAGCCCCAGAATCACTAGAAAGACCATGTAAAGCAGGACGAAAGACGCGCCGCCGTATTTCCCTGTGATGTAGGGAAACCGCCAGATGTTCCCGAGGCCGATGGAACAGGCGGCGGTAATCAAGATAAATCCCAACCGGGAGGAAAAATGTTCTCGTTTCATCATTGCTTCCTCCCAGGCGTCAAACAGGAAGAACGTCAACCAGGGTTTTCATGGCGTCAAGCGTCTGCCGCATCAGTTCTTCCAGCGATACTCCCAGCATTTCCGCGCCCTGCACCAGATCTTCCCGGCAGCATCCGGCGGCAAACTCCTTCTTTTTGAACTTCTTCTTGATGGAGCTCATATCCATGTCCCGAACGCTTTTGGAGGGCCGCACCATGGCACACGCCCCGATCAGCCCGAACAATTCATCGGTGGCAAATAAGATTTTCTCCATCTGTAATTCAGGCTTGACCGTCACCCAGTCCAACCGGCCATAGCCGTGGTTCACGATGGAGCGGATTATGCCCTCGTCAATGTCGTGGGAGCGTAAAAGTTCAACGCATTTTGCACAATGCTCCTCGGGATAAAGCTCAAAGTCAATGTCGTGCAGCATACCCACCGCCGCCCAATATACCTCGTTCTGGGGGTCGTACTGACGGGCAAAGCAGCCCATGATGCCAGAAACCACCTCTCCGTGCAGCAAGTGAAACTCGCCGCTATTGTACTTTTTCAGCAAATCCCGGGCCTCTTGTAGATTTGGAACCATTTTCGTTCGCTCTCCTCTTTACAAATTTGAATCAAGAATTTATAATGGTACAAAGTGGACACTATATTGCACTTGTGCGATATAATAATACATCCTGTTCGTTATACTGTCAACAGAGAGGAGCGGATTTTTTTGGACTCCATGAATCAGATTGTCGCGAAAAACATTAAGAGGCTTCGTGAAAAGAATAAAATGAGCATGGACGAGCTGTCCAAGTTAAGCGGCGTCAGCAAAAGTATGCTTGCACAAATTGAGCGAGGAGAGGGAAACCCAACCCTCTCAACGCTGTGGAAAATTTCGAATGGAATGAAGGTGCCTTTTGACGCCTTGACCGTCCGCCCGGAAAACCCGTATGAACTTGTGAAAACATCAGAGCTACAGCCGCTGCTGGAAGATGGTGGTAAGGTCAAAAATTACCCGATTTTCCCCGACGATGACAACCGCAAATTTGCGGTCTACTATCTGGAACTGGATGCGGGGAGCTATTGGGAATCGGAACCGCATCTTAAAGGAACCACCGAATTTATTACGGTCTTCACAGGGCAGCTTGAAATTGATACAGATGGTCAACGGTTTTCCGTTGGAAAGGGGGAAAACATCCGGTTTAAGGCTGACAGCGTACACTCGTATCGAAACGTCGGGAATGAGGCCGCGATCCTGCACATGATTTTGTTTAACCCCTGAGCATTCCAGGGACATAATCCTCCTTTTTATCTTACAGCAGGGAACGACGCCCCTTGTCTCCATAGAGCGGCGCTTGTCCGGTAACACGATAGCTTCTATTTTTTTCAGTTTTCCTACCAGAGCTGTTTTATCCTTTTCATCGTTAAAGCTCTTCTGGTTCATCGACACAGTAATTATTCACATAATAAAAAGCAGCGGCTGTCTTAGCCGCTGCTTTCAATGAGACACTGTGTTATTTTTTCTGATCGGAACTGCCCGCCGGTTCAACTCCCGGCAGAATGTGAATTCCTTGGACAAATGGCAAAGAAAAGAGGCTCTCAAGTATTGCTACTTAAGAGCCTCTCAGGGCGCATAAACACTGGGTTTTTACCCCCAATATCTATTTTACCCTATTGGTTTGGTCGGAGTGACAGGATTCGAACCTGCGGCATCCTGCTCCCAAAAATTTCTGGGAAGTTTTTTGCGCTTATTTGTAGCGGTTTATAGTCATTTTCGCTCAGTTTCGCTTACTCTTTGGCACTCTTAAAACCACTGTTTCCGCGTGCTCCGCACCCGGCTGTGGTAATCAATGTGGTCAAAAACGCTTCCCACCCAGAGCCGGCGCTTGTCACCGGCCCCAGGCGGGAAGCGTTTCATATTCTGGGTTGGTTGGATTGTAACTATGAGCAGACGGTTATGCAAGTGGTTTCTGCCCCAAGCGCAGTTCAAATCCTGCGCCGCAATAAACAAGGAATGAACAGATAATGATTTCATTACTCCTGCAGTTCCCCAAATAGATCTGTCAATCTGACATTCAGAGTAGTAGCAATCTTTTGGCATTTTTCTATAGTGAGGCTGTGTTCGCCGCGTTCGACTCGCCCGTAGTATGCACGGCTGAGGCCACAATATGCAGCGAATTCATCTTGAGTAAAACCACGTCCTTCGCGATATTTTCGCAGGACATTACCCAAGGCTACATTTACATTGTAAGCATACACGGCACTCACCTCAAAAATATTATACTACAAATGCAAAAAAACGCTATATATAGCGTTGAAATTTCTGAGATTTTTTGTAGAATAGACTCAGATGGTGGTTGTACCACGTATCTAATAAACTTTCTGAGTAAAGGAGTAATCACAATGACAAAGAGAACATTCAATATCCCCGTAGAATCCTTCCGCAAGATTCCTAACCCCTACAAAGAAGGGCCGAGCAGTGTATCGCAGATGTATACCGCTATTTGTGATGTCAAGGATTTGCCCGAAGATCTGATCGACTGGATGGAAACAAACCCCCGAAAACAGAATACCAACAGTGGCGTAGCGAAAAAAATCAGAGCATCTCTTGTTGAAGGCAAAGATTTTCATCTCCTGAACCGCGGTATTCTCCTTTCTGCCAATGATGTAACATTCAACAATTATGACAGCACCATGAAGTTGGTGTTTACGGACAAGGAATATCACGGCAATGTTGATGGCGGCCACACCTTGATGGTTATCCTTGAAAATCGTGATGATCTGGAACGCGGTCAGCAGTTTGTGAAACTTGAGATCTTGACGGGCGTCGAAGGCATTTTTGAGGATCTTGCTGCCGCCAGAAACACATCTACCCAGGTTCAGGACAAGTCCATTGCAAACTTGAGAGACTACTTTGACATCATCAAACAGGCTGTTTCGACCGAACCTTTCAAGGACAGAGTGTATTTCATGGAGAATGACGATGGAAATATTGACGTCGGTGATATCCTCGCAATCTTGAATATGTTTAATTTGGATACTTATCCCGGAATGGACAGCTGTCCTGTTGTTTCCTTCAGTAGTAAGAAGCGCTGCATTGATAACTACATTCATCTCTATGAACAGTATGGTGATAACCCCGAAAATCCCCATGTCAAAATGAAGCCGATTATGGTTGATATTTTTAAGCTCTACGACTATGTGGAGTCCAAAATTCCTGAATACTATCGTGTTAAGAATCCCAATGGTAAGTATGGAGCGATTTCTGGAGTTACTACTCCGAAGGAGAACCGCAAGGCACCTGTTTCTAAGTTCTATGAAAAGACTTTGTCCCATGGTTCGCCTAATGGATTTATTTACCCCATTCTTGGTTCGCTTCGGGCACTTCTCGAAGAAAAAAATGGTGTGTACAGCTGGAAGTGCAACCCCTATGAAGTGTTAGAAAAAATCGGACCTGAACTGGTATCTATTACAGTAGAAAGAAGCCGCAACTCCGGCAATGATCCTGTGAAGGTTGGCAAAGACTCAGTCAACTGGCAGACACTGTATATGCGTGTGATGCTTACCGCAATGGGCAACTAAACACTTTCGACCACCCAGTCAATGACTGGGTGGTTTTTTCTTGACTTTTTCACTACTTAAGTATATAATGCAAATATACTTAAGTAGTTTCGGAGGTGTCCATATGGACTTCTGTTACAGATTTCCTGCAGTAAAGGGATTGCAGGCCGGCAAGGAATACTATATCGCGATGATTCCCCTTAGAATCTTGAACAAAATTTTCGGAAATGATGATGAGTATATTCCGCCTGAGTATCGAGCCCAGCGGCGGCTGAATACTACCCGCATTCCTGTAATAAAAGACTATATTTTGGATAACCGTGATTCATATGTTTTCTCCGCCTTGGCTGCGGCAATTGATGGTGAGTACAACTTCGCCCCATCTATTGCCTCTGCAGATCTTGGAATTTTAGAAGTTTCCATGGACGCACGGTTCATGATTGTCGACGGTCAACATAGAAAAGCTTCAATTATCGAGGCTATCACCGAAGACGAGACGCTCAATACGGAAACCATTTCCGTCGTTTTCTACGAAGATAAGGGACTGCAACATGGGCAGCAGATGTTTACCGACCTCAATAAGCATGCTGTGAAAACATCTAACTCTATTGCCGAACTTTATGACTCTCGTGACGCTTTGGCTGTGGTGACAAGACGGGTTATCAGTGAAATTGAGTTTTTTGACCAGTATACAGACAAAGAAAAAGACATTCTTGGAAAGTTTTCATCGAACTTTTTTACGCTGAACACATTCTACAAGGCTAACAAAAAAATCTTAAAGCGTGCCAAATGTAATGATGCTGCAGAGGCTTTTTTGAAACAGTATTGGTCCGCTGTGGTAAAGCACATTCTTCCGTGGAACGAATTGACCAATAAGGAACTCAGCAAAGTGGATTTACGCGAGAAATACATCATCACACAAGCCATTATTATTCAAGCACTTGGTGTTTTAGGCAATCATTTTCTAACGAACGATGACAAAGAGCTTGAGAAAAGTATCGCTGGGTTAGAAAAAGTTGATTGGCTTAGAAGTGCTGAATGTTGGAAAGGCAGGGTTATCCGTACCAATGGTAAGATCATCAACAGTAACGATGCAGCACGGCTGGCCTGCAATGTGCTGAAGGAAACTTTAGAAATTCCTTTGGATCCCGAAGACTTAGTATACGAAGAAAAACTTACTAAAGGAAAATGAGTCCTATGTTTACAGTATTTAACGATATTATTGCGGAGATGCGACTTGTCTACCAGCACGATCAGCGCCCGTGGATGCTTGGATTTAGTGGTGGAAAAGACTCTACCCTACTCTGTCAGCTCGTTTTTGAAATGCTCCACACTTTGAAACCAGAAGAAAGGACGAAAAAAATATATGTTGTCACATCAGATACTATGGTAGAGAACCCCATTGTAAAGGACTACATGTATCGTATGAATGCGGCGATCAATACCGCCAGCGAAAGTGAGCATCTCAATGTTGAAGCACATATGCTGCATCCAGAGATTCGACAAACTTTCTGGAGTTTGGTAATCGGTCTGGGATATCCGACCCCAGAAGCGCCTGGTTTCAGATGGTGTACCGAACGGCTGAAGATTAACCCTTCAAATAAGTTCACTTACGATACCATCAAAAAAGATGGCGAGATTGTAATCCTTTTAGGTGTTCGAAAGGCAGAAAGCGCTGCTCGTTCAAAAAGCATATCTTTCCATGAGATTGAAGGGAAGATATTATCTCCCCATACCTCAATTCCCAAGGCCTATGTATATAACCCCCTGACAGAAATTGAAAACTCCATTGTGTGGGAGTATCTTCTCAAAGACGATGCTCGTAGCGCATGGGGAACTGATAACAAATATTTGTTCAGTCTTTATCAAGGCGAAACGCTGGGCGAAGAGCAAAGCGTAGTCGGTGAAGTGGATAAGGACAAGATCCCGATTACTGGTAATTCTCGTTTTGGGTGCTGGTGCTGCACTATGGTCAAAGAGGACAAGTCGCTGCAAAATTTCATTGATCACGGGGCAGAGAATCTGATTCCGCTCCGGAGATTTAGAAACTGGTTGGTAGAGTTGAGAGCCACACCCGAGGCGCGAGATTGGCGCCGTAGAAATGGAGCTGTCTACTTCAATTCCGATGGCGACTTTGGTCGGGGACCATTCAAACTGGATACGCGAAAAGAAATCCTAAAGCGTCTTTTGCAATTGGAAGATGAAACAGGATTCGAGCTCATTACAATTGAAGAATTGAAAATGATCGATAAAATGTGGGAAGACGAAGGAGATCTTTCCAGACGGGCTCTCGTAGATATCTATTATGAAGTGCGAAATAAACGACTTCCTTGGGATCAATTTAAACACGCAAAATACGATAATGATACCATTCAGCGGATTGATGCGTTGTGTCAGAAATATGAGGTTCCCTTCGAACTGGTTTCTAAACTTTTGATTGCTGTTGACAACACAAAATTCTATACCCGATCTGCTATAAGTGCTCGCGAGGTTGAAAAAATTATGAACCAGGGTTGGTTGCACTACAGCTATATCCAAGAAGGACTCGAAAATGAAGATTGAACGAATCGAATTAAATAACTTTGGATCATACGAAGATTTAAATTTCTTTGATGTCATGACCGATGATCAATCCAAACGAATTATCGTCATTGGTGGAAAAAATGGTGCGGGAAAGACTACCCTTTTTACAGCCATACAGATTTGTTTGTACGGGCATGCATCTTTTGGCTTTAAAACTTCAGGGAAACGATATCTAAAGGAAATCTATGACTTAATCAACAATCAAGCCAGGTTGGACGAGACCAAATCTGCATATGTGAAGATTTGTTTTTCTGAAAGTCGGATTGATACTGATCATTATGAGGTAACTCGGTTTTGGACTTGGAGCAACAGCATAATTACTGAAATTTTTTCGGTAAAGCAGAATGGTGTATTGCTGGACGAAGAAGCCGCAATGAATTTCCAGAATTACCTCTTGCACCTCATTCCGCCAGAATTACACAAACTGTATTTCTTCGATGGTGAAGAAATTGCTGACTATTTTTTGGATGAGCAGCACAATAACATTAAAGACGCGTTACTTATCCTAAGCGGTAATGATACATATGAATTGCTATACAACAATATTCGACGACTTTTAAACGGAGTCGAATCCGGCAATGAATCCATTGCTCAAAATTATGCAGACCAGAGAGAGTCCTTGGCAAAGTACTCTCAAGAAGAGGCGCAATTAATCGGTGAGATTGTCGAACTGCGTACAGATGTTGAGCGTCTTGAGGCTGATCTGAATCACGAAAACAAAGCATATGCCGCCAACGGAGGCGTTACACTCGAAGTTTGGAAAGATTTGCAGAACGCCCTAAAAGACGAAGAAGACCGGCGCGAGCGGATTAATTGGAAGTTAAAGAGTGCAGCGGCAGAGATCCTACCATTTATAATTGTGAAGGACTTGCTGGCAAATGTTAAAGAACAAATTTCAGCTGAAAAGGATCTTCAGGCCTATAGAATTCTACAGAGTTCTCTGAATACATCACAGTTCAAGCGATGCATCTCCAACATAATGAAGAAAACAAGTAGCCATAGCCCCGCTGAAGATACGACGCTCCTCGTAAATGCAATACAGTCTTTCTTTGAAAATCAAGACTTGGAGAACAAAACCCCAATTTTTATGCTGTCAGAGGATGACGGGCTCTCAATTCTCAACAAAATTGCGGCTGTGGAGGAATACAAGACCGCTACCTTTAGCAAAGACAGGCGGAGAATCGAGGACTCAATCCAGCGAAGCACCAAGATCAGAACACAATTGCAAAAGAGTTCCATCGAAAATTTTGAGAGCCATGTCAAATGTGTTTCCGACTTAACCAATCAGATTGAGCGACTCAAATCCGAGCTGACGGGCAAAGAGACCGCTCTACAAGAACTTCAAGATCGAACAGAAGAATTGAAAAAGGCACTGAATCACAGTCGAAAAGCATTGGAAGCTGAACTGAAAAAACAATCTGTGTCAGCACTTTCCGATCGTATGCTTCTGCTGGTAGAAGAACTTCAGGAACAGCAATACAAAAAATTGATTGCAGATGTTGAGCACGATCTTAACCGAAAGTTTAGAGAACTTATTCGAAAAGATGATTTTGTCGATCAGATCTATCTTGACAATGACTTCTCTCTGCACCTTGTCCGCAATCAGGCAGTTGAGGTCTCTGCGCTTAAGCTTACAGCCAAAAGGCATGGTGCCGCCACTCTGAAAGTGAGTCTGAAGCAGGCTGGATTCCAATCACTGATGACTCAGCTGAATACAACGGAAGAATCTCTCGGCTTTGCCTTGGCTGATTGTGATGAAGAGACGATGATCCTTCCTATAGAGCTTGACTATACTCGTTTCTCCAATGGTGAAAAGCAGGTCCTCGTAATGTCATTGTATTGGGCAATTATGAATCAAAGTCACAACAAGTTGCCATTTATCATTGATACGCCGTTTGCGCGCATCGACACTGAGCATCGCGCCAACATTACCGAAAAGTTCTTCAAAGAACTTCAGGGACAGCTCTTTGTGCTATCTACAAATGAAGAGATCCGACATGAACACATGGTCTCGCTTGACCAGCAGATCGCAAAAGTGTATATGCTCGAATACGGAGAGGACAAGCGTACTCGGATTTCCGAGGGAAGCTATTTCGAGGTGAAATAATGGTGTTTAAACTAAAAACATCCCGGAAAACGGAAGAAATCTTCAATCAAATTGAGGCAAGCGAAAAACTTCCGTGGCCTACCCTCATGAGACTTGCGTTATCTTTATCCATTCGCCAGGGACCTTTGATGGAGGTCGAGTTATATTCCGATAGTCTGGGAAAAGAACTGAATCGCTCAACAATCACTGGAGACGCAGACAGCCTCTATAAATGCCTGATTGAATTACAAGAAGGCCGACATATTCCGGACAAAGAATACTTCCCCACTTATGTGAAAGGTCACTTGGAACGCGGCGCCAGTCTATTGGAACAAGAGAAAAAGTATTCAAGAGATTTACTTGTGCATTTGACGGAAGTGGACAAAGGGTTATAATTACCTTCAGGATTCTGATGAGAAACAATCGAGATCTTAGGTTTTTAGCAATAGACAAATTGAAAATCGAAATATTCGGAAATTCGGAGTAGTTCGAATCTGAGATGTAATAACCATACACCGCACGCACAAAAGTATCTGACCAAGGCACGGACAAATTGAAATAGCCGCACCAAATCCTGCGACACATAAATCAAAGAGCCTCCAACTGCCTGCGTAACTCCTCATCGCTCAGCTCCCCACGCTCGGCCTGTGCTTTCAAGTCCTGGGCCTTGGCCACGGAGACGTTCCACTCATCCACACTGATTTTACCTCTCTGCTTCCGCATCTTCAATCGGTTATAGGCCTTCGCGTACTCTTTCTGGGCAGGAGTGGCAGAGGCACGCTCCTTTGCCTCTTTTCGATGGGCCCCTACCTTGCGGCAGGTACGTTCGGTTTCACCCGGCGCAATGTTGTTGCAGTAGCGGGTGTTATAGCCCTCGGTCAGCAGAAAATACCACCCGCAGTTGTGGCAGCGGCGGGGCGCGTTGCCCATCCTCAGACCGCGATAGAAATCCGTGTAGAGAAAGTGAGACAGATAGGTAAACTCCGCCTGTTCCGCCAAGATGACCTTGTCGTCCTCGGTTGGGTGTTTCATCGGGACGAACTTTACCTGAACGGGAAAGCTCTCTTCAAAGTCATTCGCGTCAAACAGCATGGCTCCCGCCACTCTCATGTCTGAAAAGTATTGTGCGTAGGCTGCGGCATAAGCATCTGCACCCCTGCGCTTAATCGAATCAAAGTAAAACTCCAGCATACCCTTTACCTGTCCCCGGAAGTTGCGGAGGCTCTCCGGGAAATACTCCAGGCCATTCAGAAACTTCTCAAATGCGGCATGCCCCTCAGAATTTACATCCAGCACTTCGACCCAAGCCTCATGGTCGCCGCTCATGACGGTTAAAAGCTGATAGGCAAATTCCAAATCCATAGAAAGCTCCCGATAGAACGGCAACTGAAAAATCAGATCCCAGACAGCGTTCAGCTTCTCCTGAGAGGAGGCTGCGGCGCTGTCTGTTTTTTTCCTGTATAAGAGACAGAACCGTAGATAAGAATGCGCCAATGCTCCGGTCAATTGCACTCAACTCGCGCTCGTCCAGATTCAAAAAGTCGGTGGCGAATTGTCCCAACGGATATGACCTGCCGTTCAGGAAGAGTTCCTGTTTGCCAAAGAGCACTGAAAAGCTATCAAAATAGTTTCCCACAGCCCGTCACCCCTGTACCCGATTGAAATTCGGCGTTTGTCCATTCAACGCCAGATCTGTTGAAAGCCGTATCTCGGTATGTTAGTCCCGTTGTAGCAGATGGAAAAAATAAAATCAATCGCAAGGAGGTAACGCCGTGAGAGAATCCGTCTACAAAAGCTACGACGAACTGCCGCTGTTCCTGAACGCCAGCATGGTAGCAGAGGCACTGGGGGTGTCGCCCTCCAGCGGGTACGAGCTGATGCACGAAAAAGGGTTCCCGGCGCTGAGGATCGGCAGCCGTATTGTCGTGCCCAAGGAGAAGCTCATCGCATGGGTGGAGGTAAACACGGGAGGTGCGGTTTGAAGTACAGCTACTATCCAAAACGCGACGCGATCAAAAACTATTTCCCTCTGCCCAATGAGATTTTTCTCTTGCGGCTGAAGCCCGGCGAGCTGGCGGTGTATGCTTATCTGCTCTACTGCGAGGACCGGGAGACCTACCAGTGCTGGCCCAGCTACAAGACCATCGGCAGGGCGGTGGGCATGAGCCAGAACACGGTGCGGAAATATGTGGTGGCGCTTGAGGAGAAGGCGCTGATCCGAACTGAACCGACCTCCGTCTACACCAAGTCCGGTCAAAAACGCAACGGCAGTCTGCTTTACACCATCCGCCCGATTCAGGAAGCGCTGGATTTATTCTACGAGCGGCAGATGGCGCAGGCAGAGTTGGAAGCACAGCGCCGGCGCGCTGCGGACAAGCTGGCAAAGCTCGCCACTGTTGGCCCCTGTGAGCCGCTGTGTGGGGCTTTGGAGCAGACCGAAGGGAATGACCCCCGCCCGGGGCGTTGAGACCAAAAATGAGGCGCTTTCAGAGAATTTGCGGGGGACGGCAATAGGGCTCCCACCGAAGCCCAGCGAAGCGGGTTCGGTGAGAAAAGGAGGAGCAGCGGAGTGAGCGATTTTTCGCCCATTAGGGCGGAAATGAGCAATATGGAGCTTGCGACGACGTCAAGCAGGATAAAGGGCAGGCGTCGCAAGCGCGCCCACCCGGTCACAACTGCCCGCAGTGCGGGCAGTTTCGGGGACTTCGGGCGGGGGTCTTGAAATGGAAAATACACGCCGCAATGGGTCTGAAATTCAGAGAACCCCCGTGTGGACAGCCTTTTCGTAGGGGGCTTGCGGAGAAATGGAGGAAACATGAGTGAAAGAGAAAAGCTGTCGGTTCGGTTGGAGCCGGAGCTGCGGGAGCGGCTGGATCGCTGTTATACCATGGACGGCAGTCGAAGCCGGCGGGAGTATATCGAAAACGCGATTCGGTTTTACACGGACTACCAAGAGATGCAGGGCACCCAATCCCTGCTACCGAAGGAGATCGCCACGGCCCTTGACGGTCGGCTGGGGATGCTGGAGGATCGCATGTCAAGCCTGCTGTTCAAGCAGTCGGTGGAGCTGGACATGGTGGCCGGCATCCTGGCCCGCGCCATTGAGATGGATGAGGAGGCCCTGCGTCGGCTGCGGGCGGAAAGCGTCAAAAACGTGAAGCAGACCAACGGCCGCATTTCTCTGGAGCAGAGGATGCGCCGCGAGGATGACCTGTAATGGCAAAGCTGATCGTCAAAAGTCCCTACATCAAGTGCACCGGCAGCGGCGATGCTGCCGGTGCCGGGGGCTACCTGTACTACATCGGTACCCGCGAGCATGTGCAGAAGCTAAATGACGACCGCCAGCCCACCCGCAAGCAGGAGCAGTTCATTGCAAAGCTCATGAAAGATTTTCCCAGCGTGATACAGCTGGAGGAGTACGGCGATTATGAGGAGCGCAAGACCAAGGTCACCTCCTCCGTGCTCATCACCATGGCACTGGAGGAGAACTGGCAGGCGGTCAGTCAGATGGACGGCTACGTGAATTACATCGCCACTCGTCCCCGCGCTGAGCGGCTCGGCGCCCACGGCCTGTTCGGTGACGAGGACAGCATCAACCTAAAGGAAGCGATGGCGGAGCTCAACTCCTATACCGGAAACGTCTGGACGCACATCATTTCCCTGCACCGTGAGGATGCCGCCCGTCTGGGCTATGACAGCGCCCAGGCTTGGCGCAATCTCATCCGTGCCCGCCGTAACGACATCGCGGCGGCGATGAAAATTTCACCGAAGGATTTCCGCTGGTACGCCGCATTCCACGATGAGGGCGAGCATCCCCACATCCACATGTTGGCGTGGTCGGCAAAACCGGGGCAGGCCTACCTCTCCCGTGAGGGCATTCGGCAAATCAAATCCGTGCTCATGAACGATATTTTCAAGCAGGAGTTGCTCCATGTCTACGAACAGAAGTCCTCCAGCCGGGACGAGTTAGTGCAGCAGGCGCGGCGGGAAATGCTGGAGCTGGTGCGCACTATGCAGGCAGGTCTCTGCGACCATCCCGAGGTGGAAGCGCTGATTCTTCAGCTGGCGCAGGGGCTGGAAACGGTGCGGGGTAAGAAAAGCTATGGCTACCTGCCGAAGCTCTTGAAGGCCCTCACCGACAAAATCGTTGACCAGATGGAGCGTATCCCGGCGGTAGCACAGTGCTATGAAAAGTGGCTGACGCTCCAGGGACAGGTGGACAGCTACTACGGCGGCAGCGAGCACAAGCGGCTGAAATTATCCCAGCAGAAGGAATTCCGCGCCATCAAGAACGCAGTGATTCAGGAGGCCGAGCGCATCCGCACCGGAGAAATCACCTTTGAGGACGAAGACTTATCGGCGGCGGATGAGCCGGAGAGCACCCGCTACAACGCAGAGTTCTACATCGACTTGCCAATTGTGCTTGGACAGGACGCGATCCACTTTGGCCTTAATCTCCGGCGACGGCTGTTCATCTGCCCACCAGTTCCAGCCCCTGGCGAGCCTGTAATACTTGTCAACGCTGTATGCGCCGCCGATGACAAGGCAGGCATGGCCGCAGAACTCATAAATCTCGCCATCAATGGCGAACTTGATATTGGGATACTCAGGCTGAACCCAGACCTGCCCGCCGTGGTAGCGCCGCAGCTCATAACCGAGCGCAGGACCGGGGCGCATCTCATGGTTTCCGTGAATACAGAAGAAGGTGATCGGCAATTTGGAGAGGGCTTCCTTGTTCAGCGTGTCCCGTCCGTCGCCAAAATAATTCAGACCGGCATCGCCGAGGATGATGAACATGTTTTCGTGGGTGAGCCCTTTGGATAAGCAGAAGTCTATCACACGGTCAAAGCGTCCATGGGTGTCGCCGGTCAGGTATACGGTGTTCTGTGCCTGCTCCATTTGAGCGCGCCTCCTTGTGTTAGCCGATGTGTCAAGTATAGCTTGAAAACACTGATATTGCAAGGAATGATCGTCGGGCGGTATTACCCGAACGATAGTTGGAAACAGCAAAAATTCAGTCACGAATTTGATAGCTTTCCGAGGCGGATTGTGGTATGTGTTGTGTTGCGCAATCCCGAAACGAGGTGAAACTATGGCAAAACGAAGACCGTCCGGTGACGGCATGGTACGCAAGCGGGAGGACGGCCGCTGGGAAGGCCGCATCGTCATCGGACACAAACAAAACGGCGACTCCATTTTCCGTCATGTCTACGCCAAAACGCAGAAAGAACTGCTGGACAAGCTCCATCGAAACATTGAGGACTACCATGACGTGGACCTGACCGAGGACAGCCGCATGACGCTGGGTGAATGGCTGGACCGCTGGATGGCGGAGTACAAGGCGGACACCGTCCGCCCCGGCACCCTACGCGGTTACCGGACTCTGACCGAGCAGTACATCAAGCCCCAGCTGGGCGGCAAGCAGGTCTCCCTGATCACCACGCAGGACGTTCAGCGGATGTACCGGCGGCTCAAAAAAGAGGGGCGCGTCAACGAGCACCCCGAAAAGGGAAATCAGCTTGCCGACTCCACAGTGCGCGGCGTCCACTGTGTGCTCCATCTGGCGATGAAGGACGCGGTGCAGGCGCATATTATCGCCAAGAATCCCACAGACGGGGCCACCATCCCCAAGCAGAGCGGCAGCGCCAAGCGGGTGCTGAACGACCGGGAACTGGATGCCTTCCTCGCCATCATCGAGGGGGACGAGATCTGGCACGACTTCTTCTACACCGACCTGACCACCGGCCTGCGGCGGGGCGAAATCTGCGGCCTCATGTGGCAGGACTTCGATGAAAAGAACGGCACGCTGAAGGTGAGCCGCACACTCCACAGCAAGAAACTGGGCGTGTTCTCCCTGGGCGACACCAAAACGGGAATGGGCACACGCACCATCGTTCTGCCCCGGAGTACGGCGGAACTCCTCCGAAAACGCAGGGAAAAGTCCATCAGTCAGTGGATTTTTCCTAACCCCGTCAAGCCGGAGCTGCCTGTATCACCCAATTCTGCTTACAGCCGTTTGAAAGCTCTGCTGAAACAGGCGGGGCTACCCGACATTCGTTTCCACGATCTGCGCCACACTTTTGCCACCCACGCCCTCGCCAGCGGTGCGGACGCCAAGACCCTGTCGGGCATCCTCGGCCACACCAACGCAAGCTTCACGCTGGATACCTACACCCATATCACGGATGATATGCGGCACACCGCCGCCGTCAACATTGACCGGGGCATCGGAAAGGCGGAGCCGCAGGACGATTTAGTGGCGGTCACTACCCAGCCGGAAAAGCCCAGGATGACCGACTTCCAGCCCTACCTGGGGCATAAGCGCAAGCCCGGCACAGGCTGTGTCAGCGAGATCAACGACCACCTGTTTGAGGGAAGGTATTCCCCCATATGGCCCGACGGTAAGGAACACGCCCGGAATGTCTATGCCAAGACCCGTGAGGAGTGCGAGGAAAAGCTAACGGCGCTGATTGTGCAGATGAAGGCGGAGATCGCTGAATTGAAGGTGAAATACTAAACGGCTGGCACTAAATACTTAATGCCAGCCGTTTCAAAATTAAGAGAAGTTCTGAATATCATATTCGAGCCGCTGTACTTCTTTGAACATAGTTTCTTTAAATAAATTATCAATAGTTGCTGTGTCTTTATTATCAAATATCTTTTGGTTATAGATTAAAATTTTTGCTTTCTCTTCTGACGAATATCTATCTGCATTAATTAAATAGTTTGAATTGCTGACATTTTTAGTAATCTCGTGATATGCCCGCACAAATCTTTTGATATCCGTTGGTCTTTGAAACCCATATCTACAGAACAGATGATCAATTAACCAATCTAGATGAAAAAGTATTCTTAAATCCGTCAGTTGTGAATAATAAAATAGCCATCCGTACTTTTTTGAGTCAAGAATACATCCTGTGACTCTAAGGTTTAACCGCCAAAAAAATACCTGCTGTGAAATTGTTTGTTTTTTTCGTAAGCGAAAAAGTTCCTCAATAGACGCTTCTATTTTTTCCTCTGCAGCGGTGCGGATTCCGATTTTGTTATTAAAAAACATGTATCCAAGAAAAGGAACTCCTTTTGCAATTTCACCTGACATGGTTTTCTTTTCATTTGCATCTAAGTCAAAGTCGTTTTTAAGTGCCTTAATGCAAAAACATTTAATGCTTTCCGCGCAAGATGCGTCACACAAAATTAAAATATCATCAACATAGCGGTGAAAAGAAACATCGTACTGCGCACACACCTTTTCATTAAAATCAGCCAAATAAATATCTGCTAAAATATTTGAAATAGATAAACCTTCAGGAACCCCGCGGTCGTTTTTCTTCTTTTCTGAAACTGAACCGGTTCGAGGAATTGTTTCGGTGGTTATCGCTTCCTGCAAAAGTGAAATTGCCTCAGCCTTACGAACTTTTCTTTTTACTTTTTTGAGTAAAATTTGGTGATTAATTGATGAATAAAAATGTGTAATGTCAATTTTGACATAACCGTCAAAGCGACCAGTTAAAACTTCGCGTGAAATATCGCCAACAATTGTATGTAACAACGGTTCTTCAATCACGCCTTCGAAAGAAGCCCGTAGAAATTGGTGGCAAGCAGATAGCGCTAATTTATCTCGCACGGTAGGAATAGAAATAACTCTTGGCTCTTTTCCACGCCCTTTGCTAATTAGGACCTCTCGATAACGAGTGAATTTATAGACTCCGGATAATACCTTGCGAGAGATAATTTGAATATTATTATCTAAGTTGTCCTCAAATGCTTTTGGCGTTACCCTGTCCATTCCCACATTTGCTCGATATTTAATTTTGTCATAATAAATCTGCTGAAGTCGTTTCGGTGAAAAGTAACGGTAAAAATATCGAGCAGCATTCATTTTCTCACCTCAAAACCAAATAGAGAATAGCCACTACAAGAGGCAAGAGAAATAATCCACCTCTCCACAGATGCACCCAAGCAAGCTGACAATAATAACTACATCTTTCCGTCTTGGATAGCTTCATGTTAGGATCTGAACTGCGGTCCTTCAACTGGTACATATCAATCGGCATATGGTTTTCTGATGATTTCAAAAGTTCTGCATACTTGGCACTGATACCAATAACGCTTTTTTGATCATCAGCATCTATATAAGAAAGCTGATCTAACAATAGTTGTAAATCGATATAATTTTGTTTCAGGGCGAAAGAACGCTCTCGATAACCTGTCGAATTTGCATATATTATAGAGATAGTGAGTGCAATTGAAAGAGCAAAACTTATCAAAGAGAGAATATGATCCTGCTTTGTCAGCGAAACAAGTGATAGGATAATAACAAAAACCGAGTAGTAAACATTCAGTGCTTCAATATATTTGGCATGGGATAACAATCTCTCTGACGCATTAATGCGACATTTACGCGTTATCCAAATATTCCGATCAAGTTTTTCTTTTAATGGTTGCTCCATATTAACACCTCAATAAAAAGGCCAGAGGAATTGCTTAACAAAACACAACAACGTCCGAAAATCAGACTTCCCTAAGGAACAAAAGATTAATTAGTCAGAAAATCCCCGCTAAAGCAGGAACCATGACGAAGCATAAGCAACCCTCTGGTAAACTAATTTTATCAGATATTTCATAGAAACTCAACAAATTTTACGCTGCAATAAACAAAGAATAAGAAAACCCCTCTGAAATCATTGATTTCAGAGGGGTTTTGGTCCGAGTAGTGCGACTCGAACGCACGGTCTCCTGGTCCCAAACCAGGCGCGATACCAACTTCGCTATACCCGGATATTTGATTTTCCCGTTTCCGGAAATTCTGCTGTCTGTGGTTATTGCTGTGGTCTAAGGCAATTTCGAGGTGCTTTTCGCTCTGCGGAAGAAACCCGCAAATGCCCGTGTGTCAACGGCTTCCGGCGTTTCACTTTCTCCCGCCCCGGATACCAGCACGGCACTCCCAAAGCAGGCGCGCTACCAACTGCGCTACACCCCGAAAAATGCTTGCGGCACGCGACAAAGTCGCGTGCCGCAAATGTCATCATAGCATACCGCGCGGCGGGTGTCAAGGCGGCGCGCCGGGCGGATCAGGGCCGGCCCGGCGGCGGGGATCAGAACGCGAGTTTCGCCTTGAGGTAATCTCCGAGGGAGGAGACAGGGATGCGCTCCTGCTCCATCGTGTCGCGGTCGCGGACGGTCACGCAGCCGTCCGTCTCACTGTCGAAATCGTAGGTGATGCAGACGGGCGTGCCGATCTCGTCCTGGCGGCGGTACCGCTTGCCGATCGAACCCGCGTCGTCGTAGTCGACCATGAATTCCTTCGAGAGCGACTCGTAGATCTTTCCGGCGCCCTCGGCGAGCTTTTTGGAGAGGGGCAGCACGCACGCCTTGAAGGGGGCGAGCGTCGGGTGCAGGCGCATGACGACACGCACGTCCTCCTTGCCCTTCGCGTCGGTGCCGACGACCTCCTCGTCGTAGGCGTCGCAGAGGAAGGCGAGCGCGACGCGGTCCGCGCCGAGCGACGGCTCGACCACATAGGGGACGTACCGCTCGTTCGTCTCGGGATCGAAATAGTCGAGCGCCTTGCCCGAGCACTCCGCGTGGCGGGAGAGGTCGTAATTGGTGCGGTCGGCGATCCCCCACAGTTCGCCCCATCCGAACGGGAAGAGGTACTCGATGTCGGTGGTCGCCTTGGAGTAGAAGGAGAGCTCCTCCTTCGCGTGGTCGCGCAGGCGCATGTTGTCCTTGGCCATGCCGAGGGCCAGGAGCCAGTTTTCGCAGAAGCTGCGCCAGTACTGGAACCATTCGAGGTCGGTGTCCGGCTTGCAGAAGAACTCCAGTTCCATCTGCTCGAACTCGCGGATGCGGAAGATGAAGTTGCCGGGGGTGATCTCGTTGCGGAAGCTCTTGCCCACCTGCGCGACGCCGAAGGGCACCTTTTTGCGGGTGGTGCGCTGGATATTCATGAAGTTCACGAAGATGCCCTGCGCCGTCTCGGGGCGCAGGTAGATTTCGCTCTTGGCGTCCTCGGTGACCCCCTGGAAGGTCTTGAACATCAGGTTGAACTTACGGATTTCGGTAAAATTCGCGCTGCCGCATTCGGGGCAGGTGATGCCGTGCTCCTTGATGTAGTCGTACATCTGCTCGTTGGACCAGCCGTCGGCGATCTCGCCGGTGGCGTCCTCGATGAGCTTGTCGGCGCGGTGGCGGGTCTTGCAGTCCTTGCAGTCCATCAGCGGGTCGGAAAAGCCGCCCACATGCCCCGACGCGACCCACACCTGCGGGTTCATCAGGATGGCGGAATCGAGCCCGACGTTATAGGGGCTCTCCTGGACGAATTTTTTCCACCAGGCGCGCTTGACGTTGTTTTTGAATTCCACGCCGAGCGGGCCGTAGTCCCAGCTGTTGGAAAGCCCTCCGTAGATCTCCGAGCCCGGATAGACAAAGCCCCTGCTTTTGCAGAGGTTGACGATTTTCTCCATCGTTTTTTCACTGTGATTCAACGTGACGACATCCTCTCGTACTCATATGGGTCCCTAAAGCCCTATTATATCGGGATCCGCGCCCAAAATCAAGGGCCGCGCCGCGGGAAACGGCGGCGAAATTGCCTGCCGGGACGCGTCCGGGCCTTATTGATCGAGCGGGGACAGGTCGAGCCGGTCGTAGCCCGCGAGCAGCTCCTTCACGACCGCGACGAGCCGGTCGCAGTCGCCGGGGCGCTCCCCCTCGAGGTTGAGCGGCATGAGCGGGTCGTGCAGCGACAGCCTGAGCAGCAGCCAGCCCTTCACCTCCGGGCCGGAGAAGGAGAGGCGCACCCCCTCGTAGGAGTTGGGCGCGACCGCGTAGCCGGCCGCCCTGGCGCGCGCCTCGAACTGGGCGAGCACGTCGAGCCCGTAGGCCTTGAAGTCGTCGCCGAGCAGGTTCATGCGGTATTCCCGCGTCTCGTACGCGGGGGGGAGCTTTTCGATCAGCGCGTCGATCCTTTTGCCCTCCCGCCTGGCGCGCGCCGCCGCGATCAGCAGCTTGACCGCCATGTACGCGCCGTCGTCGAGGTAGTAGTTCTCGCTGAGCGCGCCGTGGCCGGAGGTCTCGATTGCCAGCGGGCAGGAGACCCCCTCGGCGTTGAGGCGCTTCTGCTCGTTGATGACGTTCTTGTAGCCGCGTTTGAAGCGGTGGTGCCTGAGGTGCAGCGTGTTTTCCAGAAAGCCGGTCAGCCGGTCGGAGGTGACCGAGTCGGTGACGATCGTCCCGCCCGGATAGTCGGGCGCGAGGATGGCCGCCATCATCGCGATGATCGCGTCGCGGTTGACCTCCGAGCCGTCCGACAGCACCGCCGACATCCGGTCGACGTCGGTGTCGAAGATGATGCCGAGGTCGGCGTGGTTTTCGACCGTCGCGGTGCGCACGGCGTCCATCGCCGCGGCGTTTTCCGGGTTGGGGATGTGGTTGGGAAAGGTGCCGTCCGGCTCGAGAAACTGGCTGCCCGCGGTATCCGCGCCCAGCGGGGCGAGCACCTGCTCGGCGAAGAAGCCGCCCGCGCCGTTGCCCGCGTCGACCACCACATGCAGGCCCGCGAGCGGATTCTCATAGTCCTCCGCGCCGACGCCCAGGCGGATTTTTTCCCGCAGGCTGTTCGCGTAGAGGGAGAGCAGCGGGGTCCGCTGCACCTTGGAGAGGTCCGCCCGGGCGGGCGTGAGGGAGGCGGCGGTGAGCAGCAGATCGGTGATGTCGCGGCTCTCCAGGCCGCCGTCCGCGTCGAAAAACTTGAGCCCGTTGCGGTTGTAGGGCAGGTGGCTCGCGGTGATCATGACGGCGCCGTCGTACTGCGTCTCGGGGAAGACGATCGACATGAACATCGACGGGGTGGACGCGAGCCCGCAGTCGTAGGCGGCGGCGCCCTGCGCGGCGAGTCCCTCGAGCACCTGCGCCTTCAGCGCGGGCGCGGAGACACGCGAGTCGTGCCCCACGCCGATCTTGAGGGCGGAGGGCGCGGCGTTTTTCTTCTGCGCGAGCCACAGGGCGAACGCCTGCGCGATCAGGTTGACGGCCTCGCCCGTCAGGTTGACGTGCTGACCCTCGACCCCTTCGGTGGCGATTCCGCGCACGTCGCTGCCGTTTTGCAGCTTGAGCATGGCTTCCTTGGCGATGGACATGGCTGTTCCTCCAGACACGATAAATTCTTTTCAGCGGGCGGCGGGCTTTGGACGCGCGGCGCGCGCCGCCGTCCGGTTCACAGGCGCCGCCCGGGTGAATACCTGTTTATTATACCAACAAATCTCCCGTTTGTCATTGATTGTTTTACCGTTCCCATGATAAAATAGAGGGACTGCTAGGAGGTGCGAACATGGACCTTACCATCGTCCGGTGGGCCGCGGAACATCTGCACGGCCCCTTCCTCGACACGGTGATGCCCTATATCACCGCGCTCGGGGACAGCGGATTCATCTGGGTGGTGATCTGCTTTGTGCTGCTCGCCCGCAAAAAGACCCGCCGCGCGGGCATCTTCTGCGGGCTGTCGCTGCTGATCGCCTATGTCTCGGGCGAAGTCGTGCTCAAAAACCTGATCCAGCGGCCGCGTCCCTTCACGCTGCTGCCCGGCGTTTCGCTGCTCATCCCCCCGCCCGGCTCCTCCTCCTTCCCCTCGGGGCATACGGGGTCCTCCTTCGCGTGCGCGGCCGCGATCTTCCTGCTCAACAAAAAGTGGGGCGTGCCCGCGCTGGCGCTGGCCGCTCTGATCGCCTTTTCCCGGCTCTACCTGTCGGTCCACTATCCGACCGACCTGCTCGCGGGCGCGCTGCTCGGGGTGGGAAGCGCGCTGCTCGCGCGCTGGCTCTGCCGCAGGCTGCTGCCGCGGACGCCCGGGGAGGGATGAGCCGGTGAAACGGATTTGCGCCACCCTCGGCGGCCGGCGGTTTGAGATCCCCTGGGAGGGCCCGGCGCTCCTCTCCGATTTGCTCGCGCCCCACGGGTTTTCGCTGCCCTGCGGCGGCGCGCACACCTGCGGGGCGTGCAGGGTGACCGCCTACGGCGAGCTATCCCCCCTCTCCGCGGAGGAAAAGCGGCTGCTCACGACCGAGGAACAGCTCTCCAACGTGCGGCTCGCCTGCTGCGCGCGGGCGCTCGGGAGCTGCACCGTCCACGCGCTTTCCCCCCCGCGCCCGCGGGTGCGGAAGGGCGGGACGCTCCCCGCCGTGGCGGGGGAGCCCCCCTTCGGGCGGGGGCATGTCCTCGCCGCCGACATTGGCACGACGACGGTCGCCGCGTATCTCTGCGACCCGCTGCGTCCGGACAGGCCCGCCGCAGCGGGGGAGCTGAACGCGCAGGCCCCCTTCGGCGCCGACGTGATCACCCGCATCGGGAAATGCGCCGAAATCGGCGTCCGCCCCCTGCGGGAGGCGCTGGCCGGCCAGCTCGACCGGCTCTTCGCCGGGCTGCTGCGCGGGCGCGGCGTGCGGCCGGACAGGGTGCGCGGCGTGGTGCTCACCGGCAACACGGCGATGCTCCACCTCTTTGCCGGGCTCGACCCCGCCGGGCTCGCCGCGGCGCCCTACACCCCGCAGAGCCTCTTTGGGGTGCTCTATAACGCGCGGGGATATTTCCCCACGCTGCCGCCCGCCGCGCCCGTCTATCTCGCGCCCTGCGTGGGCGCGTTCGTCGGCGCGGACACCGTCTGCGCCCTGCTCGCCTGCCGCCTTGAGCCCCGCGAGCTGCTCCTCGACGTGGGCACCAACGGCGAACTCGCCCTCATGACCGAAGAGGGCGCGCTCTGCTGTTCCGCGGCCGCGGGTCCGGCCTTCGAGGGAGCGGGGCTCCGGTGCGGGATGGTCGCCGCCGACGGCGCAATCTGCGCCGCCGCCGTCAGGGACGGCGGAATCGTCTGCAGGACGATCGGCGGCGGGCCGCCGCGCGGCGTCTGCGGGACCGGCGCGGTCAGCCTGCTCGCCGCGCTGCTCGAGCTGGGCGCCGTCGACGAGACCGGCCTGCTCGACGAGCGCTGGGAGGAGGGCTTCCCGCTCGGCGGCGGGGTGGTTTTCACCCAGCGGGACATCCGGCAGCTCCAGCTCGCCAAGGCCGCGATCGCGGCGGCGATGGATGCCCTCTTCGACGCGGCGGGCCTCTCGCCGTCGGACGTCAAGACCCTCTACATCGCGGGGGGCTTCGGCAGCGCGATCGACCCGCAGGCCGCCGCGCGCGTCGGCCTCATCCCCGCCGCGCTCGCGGGCCGGGTGTCCGCGGCGGGCAACGCCGCCGGGATGGGCGCCTGCATGATCGCCGCCTCCCAGCGGGCGCTCGACGACGCGGAGGCGCTCGCGCGGGACGCGCGGGTGCTCGACCTCACCGAGAGCCCGGTTTTCAGGGAGCGGTTCGTGGAGGAAATGATTTTTGGAAGCCCTGAAGGGTGAAAGGAGCGGACGCCATGGCTGGGAATCGGTTTTTGGACGAGCGGGAGGCCTACCGCATCCTCGCGGAGGGGGAATACGGCTTCCTCTCCCTCGTGACGCCGGAGGGCGGGCCCTACGGCATCCCGCTCAACTATGTCTGGCTTCCGGAGGAGCGGTGCGTCTTTTTTCACTGCGCGAAAAGCGGGCGGAAGCTCGACTGCATCAGGGCGCGCCCGGAGGTCTGCTTTACGGTGGTGGGGCCGGCGAGGGTGATCCCCGAGCGGTACAACACCCGCTATGAGAGCGCGGTCTTTACCGGGACCGCCTCGATCGTCACCGACCCCGCAGAAAAGCGGGAAAAGCTCGACCTGCTGGCACGGCGGTTTTCCCCGGGCGACCCGCGCAGGGAAGAGGTCGTCGAAAAATATCTGCCCGCCGTCTGCATCTGTAAGCTCGCCGTGCGCACGGCAAGCGCCAAACGGAACCCGGGAGATTAAAACGGGAGGCCGCAAAGCGGCCTCCCGTTTTTCGCATGTTATCCGGACATTAAGCGGCCGCCTCAGGCGTTTTGGGGGTCCAGGGTGAAGCGCCACACGCAGCGGCTCGATTCGTCGGTCATGTCGGGGTAGCAGCTGACCGCCTCGGTGGTGATGCGCGGGTCGATGACCCGGGCGAAATTCGTGTACTCGACGAGCCCCACCGGCTTGCAGGGGTGGTAGGGCATCCCCTTGCGGGCGCGCGCGTCCTGCACGCGGCAGGACCGCACATGGAAGGTGAGGGTGTTGCCCTCGAGCACCGTCTCGTGGCGGTTGAGCGGCGCGTAGAGCCGGAAGGCCAGCGCGCGCCGCAGGCCCTCGAGCCCCGCCAGCTCGGGCAGGCCGAGGAATTCCTTGATCCGCCGCGCCTCGGTTTCGGTGAAGCGCGCCCACGCGTTCACGTCGTGCTCGACCGCCTCGTCCATGCCGCGCTTGTGTTCGATCGACTGGAACCACAGCCCGTCGAGCGCAAGCCAGTTCTTGGAAAACATTTCGCAAAGCTCGAGCAGCTTTTCCCGCGGCAGCTCCTGAATGGATTCGTATTCCGTCATCATCGTTTCCTCCGTCTCTATTTTTCCCGCCGCGCGGCTTCGCACGCGCGGACGGCGTCCTCCAGCGTTCCCGCCGCGATCAGAAACCGGTTGTTGTGGCAGAAGCGCAGCGTTTCGATTCCGGAAATCCGGGGAAGCTCCTCCTCGGAGCGGCC
This sequence comes from Anaerotruncus sp., assembly GCF_057433415.1. Classification (NCBI taxonomy): domain Bacteria; kingdom Bacillati; phylum Bacillota; class Clostridia; order Eubacteriales; family Oscillospiraceae; genus Anaerotruncus; species Anaerotruncus sp. The sequence continues at coordinate 67,764 of NZ_DBMDHH010000010.1, forward strand.
CGCCCACCCGGCGGGAAAGGGGTGCTTGAGGCTGTGCGTCTCGTCGTCGTTCGGCACCGCCTGCGCGCTGTATCCGCCCCGCTGGGAGGGATAGACCACGAACTCCGCCGGGGAGGGCACGAGCGCCATTTTCCAGGGGGCGAAGGTGGGCAGGATCACGATCCCGTCCCTCATTTCGCCGAGCGCGCGTTCCACGAGCGCGCGGGCGCGCTGGATGCTCCAGATGCCCTCGAACCGCTTCTCCAGAATCACCTCTGCAAAGGCGACCACCTCCGCGAAGCAGTCGTCAGGCGACTTGTCCGAATCCCAGCTCGGGTTGAACGCGCCGATCAGCCCGGCGATCTCGCTGCCGCAGCCGGTGTTGTCGTCGAGGTCGAGCGGCTGGATGAAATGGAAATCGAACCGTTCGGCCTCCTCGGGGCCGACCAGCCCCGCGCCGAATTCCTTCCACAGCAGGCCGAACGCCGCGTAGGGCACGCCGTTGGGCCGCACGGGCGCGTTTTTCTGGTGGTGGTCGAATCTTCCCCATCCGATGTCGAAGACGAGCCCGTCGAAGTTTTCGGGTACGTCGAACACCCGGGTGATTTGGACGGATGGGTTGAGGAGCTTTAAAAGCGCGGCCGAAAAAACGTCGTCCGCATGGAATCTTCCGCCGTGCGTCAGGGCGGTGTCGGGGATGCTTGCCGTCATTCGTGTTCCTCCCATGGCACAGGGGTGCGGGGCGCCCGCCCATGCGTCCCGAAGGACGCATGGCCCGCGCTTTGCGCGGGCGTCGTCTCAAAAAGCCCCTTTTTGAGACGACGGCGGGCGCCCGGCCCCGTGTGCGATCAGCGCGAGCTTTTGGGCCCGCGTCATCTGTTTGAGTTCCCACTCGCGGCGCATGGCTTCGGCTCTGGTATCGAACGCCTCGCGGTAGACCATCTCCACCGGAAGCCGCCCGCGGGTGTATTTCGCGCCGCGGCCGTCGTTGTGGGCGGCGAGCCGGGCGGCGGGATCGTTCGTCCAGCCCGCGTAAAGGGTGCCGTCGGCACAGCGCAGCAGATATGCATAGCATGTCCCGTTTTCCATCCCGAAAGCCTCCCCCCCGGTTCGCGCTGTTACTATGATACCACGCGGGACCCGCCCCGGCAAGGGTAAAAAGAGGGCTGTTTATTGGACAGGAAATTTGTTACAATGGGACTGTAAAGGGGGCGGGAAAATGCCGAAAAATCCGAATCAGAAGCTGAAGCTGCTCTATCTCATGAAGATCCTGCTCGAACGCACCGACGACGAGCACGGGCTCACGCTGCCGGAGATCCTCGACGCGCTCGGCGGTTACGGCGTCACGGCGGAGCGCAAGAGCATCTACGACGACCTCGAAATGCTGCGCGTTTACGGGCTGGACGTCGAGCGCACGGGGCACAAATACTTCATCGCGAACCGGACCTTCCAGCTGCCCGAGCTCAAGCTGCTGGTCGACGCGGTGCAGTCCTCCAAATTCATCACCCACAAAAAATCCACCGAGCTGATCAAAAAGGTGGAAAGCCTTGCGAGCGTGCACGAGGCGCGGCTGCTCCAGCGGCAGGTGTTTGTCACCAACCGCATCAAGACGATGAACGAAAGCATCTACTACAACGTCGACAAGATCCATGCGGCAATCACGGCTGGCGTAAAGATCAGCTTCCGCTACTTCGAGTGGGCGGTCGACTTTTCGGAGGAGGGCGGGCCGCTCAAAAAGCAGTTCCGCCGCAATGGAAAACGCTACCGCATCAGCCCGTGGGCGCTGACCTGGGACGACGAAAACTATTATATGATCGGGTTCGACAGCGAGGCGGACATCATCAAGCACTACCGCGTCGACAAAATGGCTGAAATCCAGCTCACCGCAGAACGGCGGGACGGGCAGGAGCATTTCGACCGGTTCGACATGGCGCTCTATTCCAAGCGGGTGTTCGGGATGTTCGGCGGCGAGGAAGAAACCGTCCGGCTGCGGTTCGTCAATCATCTGGCCGGCGTGGTGCTCGACCGCTTCGGCAAGGACGCCTTCCTCTCACGGGCGGACGACGCGCACTTCAACGCCACTGTCAAGGTGCAGGTGAGCCCCCAGTTTTATTCGTGGGTCTTTGGGTTCGGAGGGGAGGTCAAAATCCTTTCCCCCGGCCATGTGGCGCAGGGGCTCTGTGCCGCCGCGCGGGAGGTCCTCGCTCTCTACAGCGAATAGCCCCGCGTCCCGCCGGGTATCTTATCCGTGGAGGCGGTTGGATGAAACGGACCTTTACGGCGATCATCAAAAAAGTCCCGGACATCGACGGCGCGTATGTCGAAATCCCCTTCGACGTGCGCGCCGTATATGGAAAGGGGCGCGTCAGGGTGCGGGCCGCCTTCGACGGCGAGCCGTACGAGGGAAGCCTCGTGCGCATGGGGACACCCTGCCATATCCTTGGCCTGCGTAAGGACATCCGCGCGAAAATCGGCAAACAGCCGGGCGACGCCGTGGTCGTCACGGTGGAGGAGATTTAAATTGGATTTATAGGTAAGCGGCCGCCCGAAAGGGCGGCCGCTTTTTTGCCGCGCGGAAACGGCTGGGTTTTCCGCTCAACGAGCGGCGGAGGTTGTCGGTGGCCGGCCGACGGCGGTCCTTAGGGATACCGCTCAGTGAGCGGTGTAGTTTGCCGGGTCCCGCCCCGGGGTGGTTTTAGATATTCCGCCCGGGGGACGGAGGGCCTGTCGGTAGTCGACCGACAGCGAGTTCCTTTCTTGCTTGCCCAAGAAAGGAACCAAAGAAGGGCACGAGGGGCTTTGCCCCTGCGACCCCCGCGCCGCCTCCGGTTGGCCTGCGGCCAAAGTCGGCGGCGCCCCGTCACGGATGAGCGAACGAGCCTACAGCAGCCCGCCAGCCGCCGCGCCGCGGGCGCAATGCCTCTGCCGGTGAGTCTCCGGAACCGTATCGGAAGTGCATCCGGGGAGGCACGGCCGCTTTTGCGCGGCGCGCAGCGCCCACGGGGAGGCGGAAAACTGCGCGGCTTTGCCGCGCACGCGCGCAGAGCGCGCGAACGCCCGGAACGGGCGTTGTTTTCCGCCGCGGGTCCCCGGCGTGCCATCCGGCTTCGGTCGTTGGGAGCGCAAGGCGCACGTCAGTTGCGGCCCCTGCCCGCAACTGACCCCGCGATCGGTCAAGCCGATGCGCGTGCGCCTCACGGGCGGAGGG
>NZ_DBMDHH010000082.1:0-7589 GCF_057433415.1 Anaerotruncus sp.
TTCTTTGCGTCAAAGAAAGTACCCAAAGAAGGACGCTCAAGGGGACTTCCGCCAGTCCCCTTGAGAATCCCCCGGGAGTACCTTGCCAGTACCCGCCGGTTGCCGTCACTCCCCACAGGTACACCAGCTGAGGGCTCAATTCAGGTTGCGGGCGCTCCCAACGAAGGGAACGGTAAGTGCCAGCGCACCTGGCAGGTGGGGGCACACGGGGGAGGGCGGCCCGCCCTCCCCCGTGAGGCGCACGCGCATCGGCTTGTCCGATCGCGGGGTCAGTTGCGGTCGGGGGCCGCAACTGACGTGCGCCCCGGGGCCGCACCTTGAAGGCCGCAGGCCGTCGCGGCCTGGGGGTCAAGGATTTGGCCGTAGGCCAACCTTATAGAGAATCCGGCCCGTAGGGCCGGGTCCGCGCAGCGGACTCAAGCCGGGGTCGCGGGGCGGAGCGCCCGCGAGCGGCCGTCGCGCGTAGCGCGCTCCGGGCGCAGCCCGGGCAGGCCACCTAAGCCCCTCGTGCCCTTCTTTGGTTCCTTTCTTGGGCGAACAAGAAAGGAACTCGCTGTCGGTCGACTACCGACAATCTCCGCCGCTCGATGAGCGGCAAATCTAAAGCGGCCGTCGGTCGACTACCGACAATCTCCACCGCTCGATGAGCGGCTGACCAGATCCGCGGCGCGTGAAAAATCCTCCTTGCGGACATAGACATAGTAGGTCATGGCGGCCGCCAGATCGACGCCGAGGGAGCCGCTCCGGCGCGCGTCCCGCGCCGCGTCGACGGTGCGGAAGTCGTACCGGATCCCCGCCCCGCGCAGCAGGCCGGTGACGCGGGCATACTCCTCCATGGAAGTCCCCATCCAGAGCTCCCTGCGGTTCCAGAAAAACATAGGCGCCTCCGATCAGTCCTTCGAGTCGAGCTTGAGCACGGCGGTGAACGCCTCGGGCGGAATCGAGACGGAGCCGAGCTGGCGCATCTTCTTTTTGCCTTCCTTCTGTTTTTCGAGCAGCTTCTTTTTGCGGGTGATGTCGCCGCCGTAGCATTTGGCGAGCACGTCCTTACGCAGCGCCTTGACGGTTTCGCGGGCGATGACCTTGCCGCCGATGGCGGCCTGGATGGGCACCTCGAAGAGCTGGCGGGGGATGTTGTCCCGCAGGTTTTCGCAGATGCGCCGCGCGCGCGGATAGGCCTTGTCGGCGTGGGCGATGAAGGAGAGCGCGTCGACGACCTCGCTGTTTAAAAGGATGTCAAGCTTGACGAGCTTGCTGTCGCGGTAGCCGCACATCTCATAGTCGAAGGAGGCGTAGCCGCGGGTGCGGGATTTGAGCGCGTCGAAGAAATCGTAGACGATCTCGTTGAGGGGCAGCTCGTAATGCAGCTCGACCCGGTCGGCGTCGAGGTATTTGGTGTCGAGATAGACGCCGCGGCGGTCCTGGCAGAGCTCCATGATGTTGCCGATGTAGGCGGGCGGCGTAAAGATGTTCGCCTTGACGAACGGCTCCTGCGCCGATACGATCTGCGCCGGGTCGGGATAGCTGGCGGGATTGTCGATCGTGAGCTCCTCACCGCTCTGCATCTGGAGCCTGTAGACGACGCTTGGCAGCGTCGTGACGATGTCAAGATTGAACTCCCGTTCGAGCCGTTCCTGCACGATCTCCATGTGCAGGAGTCCCAAAAAGCCGCAGCGGAAGCCGAAGCCGAGCGCGACGGAGGATTCCGGCTCAAAGGAGAGAGAGGCGTCGTTGAGCTGGAGCTTTTCGAGCGCGTCGCGCAGGTCGGGGTATTTGGCGCCGTCCTGCGGGTAGATGCCCGAAAAGACCATCGGCAGCACCTTGCGGTAGCCGGGCAGGGGCTCGCCGGCGGGATTCCCGGCGTCGGTGACGGTGTCGCCGACGGCGGTATCCCGCACCGTCTTGATCGAGGCGGTGATGTAGCCGACCTCGCCCGCGGCAAGCTCCTCCTGCGGCACGAGGCTGGTTGCGCCCATCACGCCGCACTCGACGACGGTGAACTCCGCGCCGGTGGACATCATGCGGATGGTCATGCCGGGCCGGACGGTGCCGTCCATGACGCGGACGTAGACGATGACGCCCCGGTAGCTGTCGTAGACGCTGTCGAAAATGAGCGCGCGCAGCGGGGCGGTTTCGTCCCCCTCGGGGGCGGGGATGTCCGCGACGACCCGTTCGAGCACCGCGTGGACGTTTTCGCCCGTTTTGGCGGAGATGCGCGGCGCGTCCATGCAGGGAATGCCGATGATGTCCTCGACCTCCTGCGCGACCCGGTCGGGCTCGGCGGCGGGCAGGTCGATCTTATTGATGACGGGGGTGACCTCGAGGTCGTGCTCGATCGCCAGATAGGTGTTGGCGAGCGTCTGGGCCTCGATGCCCTGCGACGCGTCCACCACGAGCACCGCGCCCTCGCAGGCGGCGAGCGACCGGGAGACCTCGTAGTTGAAGTCGACGTGTCCGGGGGTGTCGATCAGGTTGAACTGGTAGTCCTGCCCGTCGTCCGCGTGGTAGGTGAGGGTGACGGCGCGCGCCTTGATCGTGATGCCGCGCTCCCGCTCGAGCTCCATATTGTCGAGGATCTGGTCCTCCATGTCCCGCTGGCTCACCGCCTCGGTGAGTTCGAGGATGCGGTCGGCCAGCGTGCTTTTGCCGTGGTCGATATGCGCGATGATGCAGAAATTACGGATGTGTTCCTTATCCATTTTGCCCTGCCGTTTCCGCCCGTCCAATGGGCATCCTAAAATTTTTCCAATACTAAATTATAGCATAACCGCCCGGCGGGATGCAATACGGCGCGGCGGCGATCCCGTCAGGAACCTTTTTTGAGGATCCTCTCGATCCCGGCTGCGTCGAGCTGGTTGACCGTCACGAAACGTCCCCCATAGAACACCGCCCAGTTGTTGAAGACGCAGGGCAGCTCCTTCGCCTTTTGCAGGGTGTCCACCGGAATGAGGGAGAGGGGGACGCCGCGCTCCTCGCAGTACCGCCGGACCGCCTCGACGCGCTGGGGGATAAAGGGGCATTGCATGCTGTAGCAGATCGTGAGCTCCGGGCTTTCGACCGCCAGTTTTTTCGCGTTCGGCGCGAATTGCGGCACGGTCCCGTCAAAGGAGCGCGCGAGCAGCTCGTATTCGTCCCCGGCCGTGTCGACCGCCTCAAAGCCGAACTTCTTTGCAAACGCCTGGTCGGAGAGCCAGGCCTTTTGTTTTTTCGCCCCGAGCATGCAGACGCCGGACCTGCCCTGCCTTTTGGCGTCGGCCAGGCAGTACTCCATGAGCGACCGCCCGTACCCCTTGCCCTTGCAGCCGCCGTCGACCCAGAGGCAGTAAAGATAGATGTAGTTGCCGCCAAGGACGGGTACCCACGCCGTCTCAAGAGGGGCGTATTCGATGAAAACCACCGCCTTCGCATCGAGCTTTCGGAACACATGGCCTTCCTTGAGCCGGGCGGCGAGCCATTGCCGCTTGGCCTCGACGCCCGGGTGGGGCTTTTTGCTGCGGATGATGCAGCAGAGATGCTCTTCGGCGAGGTTTTCCTCCGTCAGGTTTATAAAATCCGGTTCCATACGCGTCCTCGTTTCCAATTGAATTTTGGCGTGGCCCAAAGGCAGAACGCCTTTTCTGTATCATAACATACCCGGCCGCGCTTCTCAAAGGAATTTGGAAATCAGGCTGGGTCCCGCCCGCCGCGGGGGGGCGGCCTTGCCATTTGCGGGGAAGGTGTGGTAGGATGGAACCAACGGGACGCGCCCGCCGGCATATGCGGTCGGTCGCTGCTTTTCAATCCCATATGCGCGGAGAAGCGGAAGGGTGGACCGACCGATGAAAATGCCCGAAAAGATCGATGAGAGGCTGTTCGCGCCCTGCGGCATGAACTGCATGGCCTGCTGCCGGCACTGCGTGAGCAAAAGGCCCTGTCCCGGCTGCTTCGGCGGCGACGGCGGCAAGCCGGAGCACTGCCGGAAATGCGGCATCCGCGACTGCGCCCGGGAGCGGGGTCTCGCCTACTGCTTCGCGTGCCCGGATTACCCCTGCAAGCCGGTGAAAAACCTCGACAGGAGCTACCGCAAGCGCTATCAAGCGAGCCTCATGGAAAACGGCGCGGCGGTGAAGGCGCGGGGGCTGGAGGCGTTTCTGGCGGCGCAGCGGGAAGAATTCACCTGTCCCGCCTGCGGCGGGGCCGTCTCCCTCCACGACGCGGCGTGCAGCGAATGCGGCAGGCCGCGCGGCCCCGGGGAGGTCTGACGCCCGCCGGAAAACGGGGAGGAAAAGGCGTACAATGGGTTCGGCCGGCTGCGGCCGAGGGGGAGTGTGCCCGGATGATGCTCAAAATATTGCTGATCGCGGCCTGTCTGGGCGCGGTCCTGTTGGACGCGGCGAAGAAGCTCGACCTTCTGGGCCGCTGGCATATGGCGCTCTGCGCCCTGCTGCTGCCGCACGCGCTCTTCTGGTGGCAGCGGCTCTCCCGCCTTGGCGGGGCGGGCCTCTGGGCGGTGCGGCTGGCGGTGGGCGTCTATTTCGCCTGGACGCTCCTGCGCCTGCTGTTTTTCCCCGCGCGGGACTACCAGACCGAAAACCGCCGCGTCCGGGTCCTCTGGGCCGGGCGCATGGCGCTGCGGGGCGGGCTGCTCCTGCTTTTGATGCAGGCGGTCTTTTACCTGTGGGTCCTGCCGCCGCTCGCGGGCGGCCTGCCGGGCTGGGTCGTCCCCGCCGACCTCGCGGCGGCGTTTCTGCTCGTCGCGCTGGTCATCCTCGGCGGCGCGCTGCGGATCCTTTTCACCTGCCGCAGGCTGGGGATCGTCAAGCGGGTGCTGCTCGTCCTGAACCTGTGGATCCCGGTCGTCAACCTCTTTTTGATGCTCTGGCTCTGCCGGGCCGCGCGGGATGAATACGACCACGAATGCTACCGCGAGGAGGCGCGCCGGGTGCGCGCGGAGCGGGACGTCTGCCGGACGAGATATCCGCTGCTTCTCGTGCACGGGGTCGGCTTCCGCGATCTCAAATATTTCAACTACTGGGGCCGCATCCCGCGCGAATTGCAGCGGAACGGCGCCGCGGTCTACTACGGGCACCAGCAGGCGTGGGGCACGATCGAGGACAACGCCGAGGCCATCCGCGCAAAAATCCTGGAGATCCAAACGGAGACGGGCTGCGAAAAGGTCAACATCATCGCGCACTCCAAGGGCGGGCTCGACGCGCGCTACCTGATCACCCGGCTTGGGATGGGGGAGACCGTGGCGTCGCTCACGACGATCTCCACCCCGCACCGCGGCTCCGAGCTGCTGGACCTGCTCGGGAAGCTGCCCGACGGCCTCTACCGCAAAATCTGCGGGATGGTCGACGCGGCCTTCCGCAAGGTCGGGGACCGGGCCCCCGACGCGTGCACGGCCAGCCGTCAGCTCGCGCCCGCCTTCGCGGAGGCCTTCAACGCCGAAACGCCCGACGACCCGCGCGTCAGCTACCGGAGCTGGGCCACCGTCATGAAAAACCCGCTGAGCGACCCGCTGCTCAGCATCCCCTATTTCCTGCTCCGGTGCGTCCGGGGCCCCAACGACGGCCTCGTGTGTATCGACTCGGCCAAGTGGGGGACGTTCGGCGGCGTGCTCTCCAGCCGGCGGCGCCGCGGCATTTCGCACGGCGACATCATCGACCTCAAACGGGAGGACTACCGGGGCTTCGACGTCATCGAATGGTATGTCGGGCTTGTGTCCCGCCTGCGCGACGACGGGTTCTAACCCCGGCGGCGGACCCGGAAGCCCCGGGAACAGCGAATGAAAGGGGAAGCGCCATGGACGAAAGACTGCAATTTTCCGGCAGGGAGGAGTTCCGCGGGTGGCTTCAGGACCACTGCCGGACGGACGGCGGCGTCTGGCTGCTCTTCGGCAAGGCGGGCGGCCCGCGGACGATCACGGCGGCGGAGGCGCTGGAGGAGGCGCTCTGCTTTGGCTGGATCGACGGACAGATGCAGCGGATCGACGACCGCTCCTACGTAAAATATTTTTCCCCGCGCAGGGAGAACAGCAAGTGGTCGGAGAAGAACAAAGCGCTGGCTGAAAAGCTGGAGCGGCAGGGACGCATGACCTGCTTCGGCCGGGAAAAGATCGCGGAGGCGAAGCAAAACGGGCAGTGGGACGCCCCAAAATCCCCGGCGGTCACGGAGGAGCAGGTACGGGCGGTTTCCGAACTGCTGGCGGGATACGAGCCCGCCCACACGCATTTTTCCGCGATGTCCCCGTCGGTGAGGAGGACCTATGCCAAAGCGTATCTGGCCGCCAGGACCGACGAGGGGCGGAAAAAGCGTCTGGCGTGGATGGTCGGCCGGCTCAATCAAAACCTGAAGCCGATGTAAGGCCCCGCGGGAGACGGGGAACCCGCGCTAAAAAAGGGATTTGCTCCGGTGACGGGACACAAAGCGCCGACCCGAAAGGCGGGCCGGCGCAAAAAACAGCCGCCACGGCCGGCGAACCGGACGCAGCGTCCTTACGGCCAGGGCATGATGGGGGGCAGAATACAAAACGGATGTCCCGCGGGGTCGAGCATGACCCGCCAGCGGTCGTCAAATTGGACTTCCGACATGGACGCGCCGCACGACAGGGCGTGCTTCACCCCTTCTTCCACATCCGCGACGTGGAAATCCAAATGCGCCATTTGCTGCTGCTCCTCCGGCGCCGCGGGCCAAACGGGCGGAAGGTAATCATCCGCCTGCTGGATGGTGATCCAGGTGGGGGTCCCCGTTTGCTCCAGGTCCACCAAGACGGTATATTCTTCGCCCTTGAACCGCGTCCAGCCAAGCAGCCTTTCGTAGAATGCGGACAGCTCGTCCGCCCGATCGGAATCCAATACAACATTCCAGCCTGCAAGATGAAGCGCCATGATCTGATCCCTCCGCGTTTTATTGGGAAATGCGAGCTTACCATACAGTTTAATTGCTGCCGGGATGCTTGTCAAATCACTTTTTTCAAATCTGTTACGCGCCTGACGGGAGGACGGTGACATGTTAAACGACAGCCTCTACGATATGATTTTCAAGAGAAAATCGTTTCACCTGTTCCGAGATACCGGAGATGCCGGCATATCCCCCGGGGACCTGCGGTCGATCGAGGAAACCTGGCGTTCCCTGGTCCCTCTGCGCCCCGGGATCCGGACGGCCATTCGGATCGTCCCGGCCGGGGAAACCACCTGCAGGCGCGGACAGCAGGCCTGTATTTTGCTGTACAGCGAGAGGAAGGACCATTATTTGCAGAACATCGGGTACATGGGAGAACAGCTGGAGCTGTCCCTTGTCTCGCAAAACATCGGAACGCTGTGGTACGGGATCGGAAAAGCGCCGGGGCCCCCGCCGGAGGGGCTCGATTTTGTCATCATGATCGCCATTGCCAAAATCGACGACGGCCAAAAATTCCGCAAGGACCTGTTCCGGAGCAAACGGAAGCCGGTCGGCGAAATCTGGCGCGGGGAGCCCGTCGAGGGCGTCACCGAGATTGTCCGGTTTGCGCCGAGCGCCTGCAACACGCAGCCGTGGCTGGTGGAACGCGAAGGCGACGCCTTGCGCGTGTACCGCGTGCGCAAGCCGGGCAGGAGCGGGATCATGCC
>NZ_DBMDHH010000083.1:0-7552 GCF_057433415.1 Anaerotruncus sp.
ACGCGCGCCTGCTCGGGCGCGAGCCAGAGCGGGAACGCGCCCGCGTAGTGCTCGGTGAGGATGCCGATGAACCGTTCGATGCTGCCGAGCGCGGTGCGGTGGAGCATGACCGGGCGGTGCTTCTCGCCGTCCTTGCCGGTATAGGTGAGGTCAAACCGCTCGGGCATCTGGAAGTCGAGCTGGATGGTGCCGCACTGCCAGGTGCGCCCGATGCAGTCGCGCAGGTGGAAGTCGATCTTCGGGCCGTAGAAGGCGCCGTCCCCCTCGTTGACCGAGTAGGGCTTGCCGTTCTTCTCCAGCGCGTTCCGGAGCGCCTCCGTCGCCATGTTCCACTGCTCCTCGGTGCCCATCGAGTCCTCCGGACGGGTGGACAGCTCGAGGAAGTATTCAAACCCGAACACCTTATAGATGCTGTCGATCAGGTCCATGACGCCGAGGACCTCCTCCTCGATCTGCTCGGGGGTCATATAGATGTGGGCGTCGTCCTGGGTGAAGCAGCGCACCCGCATGAGCCCGTGCAGCGCGCCGGACAGCTCGTGGCGGTGCACGATGCCCAGCTCGGCCATCCGCTCGGGCAGGTCGCGGTAGGAGTGGAGCCTGCGCTTGTAGACGAGCATGCCGCCCGGGCAGTTCATCGGCTTGATCGCGAAGTCGCGGTCGTCGATCTTGGTGGTGTACATGTTGTCCTTATAGTGGTCCCAGTGCCCCGAACGGTGCCACAGCTCCTCCGAGAGGATCAGCGGGGTGCGGATCTCCTCATAGCCGCGCTGGCGGTGCAGCTCGCGCCAGAAGCTCTCCAGCGTGTTGCGCAGCACCATGCCCTTGGGGAAGAAGAAGGGGAAGCCGGGGCCCTCCTCGTAGATGTCGAAGAGGTCGAGCTCGCGGCCGAGCTTGCGGTGGTCGCGGCGCTTGGCCTCCTCGAGCATGTTGAGGTAGCTTTCCAGCTCGCTCGCCTTGGGGAATGCGATGCCGTAGACGCGGCAGAGCATCCGGTTGTTGCTGTCGCCGTGCCAGTAGGCGCCGGTGCTCTGCACGAGCTTGATCGCCTTGAGGGGCGCGACGCTCATCAGATGCGGGCCGGCGCACAGGTCGGTGAAGTCGCCCTGCTTATAAAAGCTGATCTTCTCCCCCGCGCCCGAGTGCTTGTCAATGAGCTCGAGCTTGTAGGGCTGGTCCTTCATGAGCTCCTTCGCGTCGGCGGGGTCGAGCTCGAACCGCTCGAGCTCCTCCCCCGTCTTGACGATCGCCGTCATCTCCTTTTCGATCTTGGCGAGGTCCTCGGGGGTGAAGGGCTTTTCGACGTCGAAATCGTAGTAGAAGCCGTTTTCGACGGCGGGTCCGATCGTGTATTTCGTGTCGGGGTAGAGGTGCATGACCGCCTGCGCCAGCACGTGGGAGGCGGTGTGCCAGAAGGCGTGCTTGCCCTCCGGGTCGTCGAAGGTGAGGATTGCGAGGGTGCAGTCCTCCGTGAGCGGGGTGCGCAGGTCGACGGCCTTCCCGTCGACCCTGGCCGCGCAGGCCGCCTTATAGAGGCCCGCGCCGAGGCTCTTTGCCACTTCCGCGGCGGTCGTGCCGGATTCAAACTCCTTGACGACGCCGCCTTTCAACGTTACGTTTATCATAGTCCCTGCTTCCTTTCTATCCGAGGTTATTTTACGCATAAAAAAAGCCCTCATCCCCCAAAAGACGGGATGAAGGCTCTGCTCCACGGTTCCACCCGAATTGCGCGAAAAACCGCGCCGCTCGACGATCGGTAACGGGATCGGCCGGCGTGCTCGTCGCACGCGCTCGGGGGGCGGTCGTCCATTCGCGGCGCGTGAAGCGGCTTTCAGCTTGAACCGCTTCTCTCTGTGGCGCGCCCTTGCGCCGGGACGTTCCCCGTCAACGCTGTTGGGGATGTTCTGCTTTACAGATTATCTTAGCACGCCGCCGCGCGGCTGTCAACCGTTCTTTCGCAATGGAACGGATTTACTTGGCGAGCGGGAGGTTTTCGCAGATTGCACACATTTTCTCTCCGCTCCTACTTTCTACTACTTTATCCGATTTCCCCACCGCCGCAGGATTTTGTGATATGATCTTTGGGAGGCGGGCTGTCAAATACCAACAAATACCCTGTATTTACAAGCTCTCCGCTTGTCTACAAGCTGCGTATGCCGTGATATGATAAATGTGGCGCACCAAATGCGCGGTTCCATTCGCTGTTCCCCGCTTGGGGAACACGATAAAATAAAAGGCAAGATAACGTTTACCATAAACCAAAAATTTCTCATCTATGCTCTGTTGGGCTTTTATCCTAAAATGAAGGTGTCAAAAAAAAGGGAGGAGGCGTTTTCCATGCCGTTTACACCCCGGCAGACAAAGGGCAGGGAAAAGTCCTTCTACAAGACCCTTTATCTGTCGGAACAGCTGATCCGGGAGGTCGAGCGGATCGCCTCGGAATATGACACGAGCTTCAATAATGTCGTCGTCAGCATGATCGAATACAGCTTGCAGAACGAGGGAACGAACCCCGGAATGGAGGAACAGCATGAACGCACGCAGGCCGCTCATCAATGAAATCTACCGCTCCTGCTATGAAGAGAGCGTCAAGGAACCGGACGAGCTCTTCCAGCTCCGCCAATCCCGCATCGAGCTCGAGCGCCTTCTCCGTGCCCGCCTCGAAAGCGGCGGCGACGAGAGCCGGGACCTTCTCGACCAGCTTCTCGAATGCACCACCCGCATTGAGTCCTATACCTGCGAACTGTACTTCCGCGAGGGCTACTCCTACACCTTAAAGTTCCTCGCGCAGGGCCTCTGCTGAACCGGGGCGGCCGCCGTTTTGGCGGCCGCCCGCTTTTTTTGTCCGAATTGCCCTCTAAAAGTTCACAATTTCGCAATAATTCTTGACAATCCTATGACATCCATATAAAATAGTAATGTCATGCAGTATGTTTTATGGTATCATCGCACGGAAGGTTTTGGCGTTTTTCCCCGCTTTCCCGCGCTGTGCCAATAAAAATATTCTATCCGCGCTCGGCTTTCCGCGCGCGGATTGCGGACATTGAAAATGGAATAAAGGAGGTCAGTGTTCCCCATGAGCACAATCGGATTCATTCCGTTTGTCGTCAGTGTGATTGGTGCTTTTTTAGTTGGCGCGGTAATCGCCTTTTTCCTGGGAGTCGCATACCGCAAAAAAGCGGCGGAAGCGGCGCTCGGTTCCGCCGAGGAGGAAGCGAAACGGCTGATCAGCGACGCGATCAAGACGTCGGAAACCAAAAAGAAAGAAGCCATCATTGAGGCGAAGGACGAAATTTACAAGCTCAAGCAGGACAATGAAAAGGAAATGAAGGAACGCCGCTCGGAGGTTTCCCGCCTCGAACGGCGCATCCAGCAGAAAGAGGAGTCGGTCGACAAAAAGCTCGACAACCTCGAAAAGAAGGAAGAAACCCTTCAGGCAAAACTCAAGGAGGCGGACACCAAGCTCCAGGAGGCCGAGCAGGTCAAGACCCACCAGTTCGACATGCTCGAAAAGATCTCCGGCTTCACCGCCGACCAGGCTAAGAATTATCTGCTCGCCAACCTCGAAGGCGAGCTGACCCACGAAAAGGCCCTCAAGATTTCCCAGTATGAGAGCCAGCTTAAGGACGAGTCCGACCAGAAGGCGCGCGAGATCATCGCCGCCGCCATCGGACGCTGCGCGGCCGACTATGTGGCGGAGATCACCGTCTCGGTCGTCCCGCTGCCCAGCGACGAAATGAAGGGCCGCATCATCGGGCGCGAGGGGCGCAACATCCGCACCCTCGAGACCCTCACCGGCGTCGACCTCATCATCGACGACACCCCCGAGGCGATCACCCTTTCGAGCCACGACGCCGTCAAGCGCGAAACCGCGCGCGTCGCGCTCGAGCGGCTCATCCAGGACGGCCGCATCCATCCCGCCCGCATCGAGGAGACGGTCGACAAGGCCCGCCGCGAGATCGAGGGCAAGATCAAGCAGGACGGCGAACGCGCCGTTATGGAGTGCGGCGTGCACGGCATGCATCCCGAGCTGGTCAAGCTGCTCGGCCGCATGCGCTACCGTTCGAGCTACGGCCAGAACGTACTTAGCCATTCGATCGAGGTCTCCCAGCTTGCCGGCATGATGGCCGCGGAGCTCGGTGCCGACGAGGCGCAGGCGCGCCGCGCGGGCCTCATCCACGACATCGGTAAGTCGATGACCCACGAGATCGAGGGTTCCCACGTGCAGATCGGCGTCGACCTCGCCCGCAAGTACAAGGAGAGCCCCGATATCATCCACGCGATCGAAGCGCACCACAACGACGTGGAGCCCCGGACGATCGTGGCCTGCCTGGTCCAGGCGGCCGACGCGATCTCCGCCGCCCGCCCCGGCGCCCGCAGGGAGAACCTCGAGAACTACATCAAGCGTCTTGAAAAGCTCGAGGAGATCGCCAATTCCTTCGACGGCGTCGAGAAGTGCTACGCCATCCAGGCCGGCCGCGAGGTGCGCATCATGCTCAAACCCGACGTCGTCTCGGACGACCAGATGACCATCGTCGCGCGCGAGATCGTCAAGAAGATCGAAAGCGAGCTCGACTACCCCGGGCAGATCAAGGTCAACTGCATCCGCGAGAGCCGCGCGATCGAATACGCGAAATAAGCTTTTACGCCAAAGGGCGCCGGAAATTCCGGCGCCCTTTTTCTGTACGTCCTATCTCGGGCCCTTCCATTTGACCGGCCTGCCCGCCGCCGCTTCAAAAAACGCGCGGAATTCCTCCGGGTCCCCCCGCGTGAAGCCGTCCCGCCCCAGCACGTAGGCCTGCTGCCTCGCGATGTAGAGGTAGTAGCCCTCCCGCGTCTCAAACGCCTTGACGAACTGGCTGTAGTAGATTTCCCCCGCGCTCTGGTCGGTCTCCCACGCCATGCGGTCGCCGTAGAAGGCCATCCGGGTCTCCAGCATGCCGGAGACCCGGTTTTTGCGGGCGGAGCGCACCGACAGGGCGGTGACCCACTCGGGCGCGAAAAGAAAGAGCAGGCCCAGCAGGGCGGCTTCGACCAGCCGGAAGGCCGCCCCGCCGCTCCCCGTCGCAAGGACCTCCGCCAGCGTCATCAGGAATGCCAGCAGGGCGACGACGCCGACGATCCGAAAGCATAAAAACAGATGCGTCAGGTATTTGTGGTGGAACCGGATCAGCTGCCGGTACATCCGGTCGTCCTGTTTCATCCGCGCCGCAAAACGCGCGGATTCCGCCGTGTGTTCCATTTTGCCGCCTCCTTTTCCTCCATTCTAGCACGCCCGGCGGCTCAAAGCAATCCGACGAGGTTTTGGGCGAGCGTGCCAAGCTGGAAGACCGCGAGCGCGGCGGCATAGGCGACGGCGGTTTGCAGGAGGGCCGCCGCGAGCGCGCGCCAGGTGGAATGGAGCTCGCGGCGCATCGTCGCGAGCGCCGACACGCAGGGGGCGTAAAGCGCGCAGAAGACGAGGAAGGCCGCGGCGGAGAGAGGGGAAAACCGCGCAGCGAGCGCCGCCGCGAGAGGCCCCTCCCCCGCGAGCGACACCCCCAGCGTCGAGACGACCGCCTCCTTGGAGACCAGCCCGGCGAGCAGCGCGACCGCCGCCTCCCGGAAGCCGAAGCCGAGCGGCGAAAAGAGGGGCGCGAGCGCGCCGCCCGCCCGCGCGAAGAGGCTGGCGGCGGGGTCCGCCGTGAAGCGGAGTCCCCCGTCCACATGCTGGAGCAGCCAGATGAGCACGCTCATCGCAAAGATGAGGGTCCCCGCCTTGCGCAGAAAGTCGCCGCACTTTTCCCCGGTGTTGCGCAGGACGTTTCGCAGCGAGGGGGCGCGGTAGGGCGGGAACTCCATGAGGAAGGGGGCCTCCCGCCCCCGGAAGGGGCCTTTGCGCAAAAACCAGCCGACCGCCGCCATCGCCGCAATCCCCGCAAGGTAGAGCGCCGCGACCGCCAGTCCCTGCCGCCGCGGGAAGAAGACCCCGGCAAAGAGGGCGTAGATCGGGAAGCGCGCGCTGCAGGGCAGGTAGGGGGTCAGCAGGATGGTCAGCCGCCGGTCCCGCTCGCCCCCCAGCGTGCGGGCGGCCATGACCGCCGGCGTGGTGCAGCCGAAGCCCATCAGCATGGGGATGAAGGATTTGCCCGTGAGCCCCAGCCGCCGCAGGGGCAGGTCCATCAGAAAGGCCGCGCGGGAGAGGTAGCCGCACTCCTCGAGCAGCGTGAGGCAGAGGAAGATGAGCGCCACCTGCGGCAGAAAGGTGAGGACGCTGCCCACCCCGCCGAGCACGCCGCCCACCAGCAGGTCGGAGACGGGCGGCGACACGCCGAGCGCGGGAAGCCATCCGGAAAGGCCCGCCGAAAGCCCGGCGAGCAGCCGTTCCATCCAGCCTTTGAGCGCGAGCCCCGGCCCTCCGAAGCAGACGCCGAACATCCCGGCCATCGCGGCCAGGAAGATCGGGAAGGCCAGCTTCCGGTGCAGGACCGCCCCGTCGATCCGGTCGGTGAGGGTCCCGCCCGCGGGCCGGGGCGGCGTTTTCACCGCCTCCCGCAGGATGCGTTCGATCAGCCGGTAGCGCGCCCCCGCGATGAGCGAGGCCGCGTCCTCCCCCGTCTCCCGCTCGAGCGACGCGCGGATGCGCCGCAGCTCCCACCTCTGTCGGGCGGTGAGGCGCAGGCGGTCCTTGAACGCGTCCGGGTCCTCCAGCAGCCCGGCGGCATAGAACCGCAGCCGGCCCGGTTCCCGCACCGCTCTTTCGACGGCGCGCGCCGCCTCCGCGATCGCGCCGTCGAGCGGTTCCCCGTACCGGGGCGGCGGCGGGACGCGCGCGCGGCCCAGCGCCGCGGCCGCCAGCTCCTCCACACGCTCCCCCTTCCTCGCCGCGACGGGCACCACCGGCACCCCCAGCAGCTTTTCCATCCGGGCGGCGTCCACGCCGCCGCCCGCCGCCCGCACCTCGTCCATCATTCCCACGGCGACCGCCATCGGGGTCCCCAGCTCGCAGAGCTGCAGCGTCAGGTAGAGCCCCCGTTCGAGCGAGGTGCCGTCCAAAATGTTGACCGCCGCGTCCGCCTGCCCGCCGAGCAGGAACTCCCGCGCGACCCGCTCCTCCAGCGTATACGCCGCGAGCGAATAGATGCCCGGCAGGTCGACGAGCACCGCCCGCTCTCCCGCTGCTTCGATCCGTCCCTCCCGGCGTTCGACCGTCACCCCCGCCCAGTTGCCCACGTGCTGGCTCTGCCCCGTGAGCCGGTTGAACAGGGTGGTCTTGCCGCAGTTGGGATTGCCCGCCAGCGCCACCGTCCGCATTGCCCGTTCCTCCCCGCGTTTCCGATTCGGGTTTGTCCCCTGCCACCAGCATATGACGCGGCGGGAATTTTTAGCCCTCGCCGCCGGAGGGCGCGGCGGAAGGGACGGGGACGCGGCGGGATCGGCCGTCCCACGGGACGGCACGCCGCGGGGCCGCCCGCTGGCGGCCCCGCGGCGCCCCGCGCTTCGCGCGGGCGATCCCGCCGCCGCGCAAAAACCCCCGCCGCTGTATCACAGCGGCGGGGGTTTTCCGTATTCCCGG
>NZ_DBMDHH010000084.1:0-7454 GCF_057433415.1 Anaerotruncus sp.
CGAGCGGCCGTCGCGCGTAGCGCGCTCCGGGCGCAGCCCGGGCAGGCCGCCCAAGGCGGAAGTCCCCTTGAGCGCCCTTCTTCCGCCGACTTCTTGGGCGCCCAAGAAGTCGGCCCGCCCGCCGGGGCGGGTCCCGGCGATCTATGCCGCCGCAGGCGGCTCCCTTAAAGCGCCCCAGAGGGGCGCGAAATAAGCCCCGCCGGGCGCAACGCGGCAAATCAAAGAAACCTCTCAACGGCTGAGCAGCCAGATGACCTCCGACTCGTGGCGTTTGGGGCGGTCCATGAGGTTGCGGATCGCCTCGTCGGGGCTGCGGCCCTCATAGAGCACCGCGTAAACCTGCTCGATGATCGGCATCTCGACGCCCCGCTTGCGGGAGAGCTCGTAGGCGCATTTGGTGGCGGTATAGCCCTCGACGGTCATGCCGACCTCGTCGATCGCCTGCCGCGCGGTGCGGCCCTTGCCGATCAGGATGCCGGCGCGGCGGTTGCGGGAGTGCATCGAGGTGCAGGTGACGATCAGGTCGCCCATGCCGGAGAGCCCGGCGAACGTCTCGGTCGAGGCGCCCATCGCCACGCCGAGGCGGGCGATCTCGGTGAGCCCGCGGGTCATGAGGGCGGCCTTGGCGTTGTCGCCGAGCCCCAGCCCGTCGCAGGCGCCCGAGGCGAGCGCGATCACGTTTTTGAGCGCGCCGCCCAGCTCCACGCCGGTGACATCGTCGTTGACATAGATGCGCAGGGTGGGGTTCATCAGCGTGTCCTGCACGAACTCCGCGGCGGCGCGGCTGCGGGAGGCGGCCACGACCGTCGTGGGCACGCCGCGCGCGACCTCCTCCGCGTGGGAGGGGCCGGAGATCATGACGACGCTGTTCTGCGGCAGTTCCTCCGCGATGACGACCGACAGCGACTTGAGCGACTCCTGCTCAAAGCCCTTGGCCACGCAGGAGACGACCGCCTCGGGGGAGAGGATCCCCTTTACCGAGGCGCAGACGCCGCGTACGGCGAAGGAAGGGGTCGCGACAATGACCAGGTCGGCGTCCGAATGCGCGGGAAGCTGCCAGGTCATCGCGACCGATTCGGGAATGATCACGCCGGGCAGCAGCTTTTTATGCTCCCGTGCTGCGGAGAGGGTCTCGATCTCCTGCTGGAACGGGGAGTAGAGGGTGACCCGGTGCCCGCACTTGTCGCACAGGACGGCGAGCGCGGTCCCGAAGCCGCCCGCCCCGAGGATGAGGATGTTTGCCATGGCAGTTCCTCCTTATACACGTTGCGCGGGGCGGCCGGAAGGTCAGCCCTGCTTGTTTTTATCCTGTCCGAAACGGTATTCGGTGCCGTTCAGGAGGCGTTTGATGTTCTCGCGGTGCATAAACGCACCCAGCCCGCTGAGCAGCAGCGCGAAGAGCAGGTCGAAGCCGAAGGGCCTGCCGGTGAAATGGTCGACGGCCACCGTGAAGATGGGGAAAAGCACATAGCCGATGATCACGGTGAGGGAGACGATCTTGACGATGAAGACCACCGGGACGAGCAGCACCACCAGCAGCAGGAAGACCTTCCAGTTGAGCATGAGCACGACGCCCAGGCTGGTGAGCACCCCCTTGCCCCCCTTGAAGCCGAAGTAGAGGGGGAAGAGGTGGCCGAGCAGCGCGAAGAAGCCCGCTATGTACCCGCCGTCGACAGCGGTGACCCCCAGCAGCAGGAAGATGATCCGGCCGAGGGCGACGGCCACCACCCCTTTCCCGAAGTCCCCGACGGCGGTCAGGGCGGCCATCTTCTTGCCGTAGTTGCGCAGGATGTTGGTCATGCCCGCGTTGCCGCTGCCGTGATTGCGCACGTCGTCCTGCGCGCCGATGCGGGAGACGATCACCGCGAAGCTCACGCTGCCGATCAGGTAGGCGGCCAGCGCGGCCGCGCCCGCGGCGATCCAGAAGCCGGGAGTAAACGTATTCATTCCATCACACCCTCATAGCGTTATTTGCCGGGTCATTTCTTGCCGTCGTCCCGCTCGCGCACCACGATGCGCACCGGAGTTCCCTCCATCCCGAAGGTGGAACGGATCTGGTTTTCGAGGTAGCGCTGGTAGGAGAAGTGGAAGAGCTCCTTGTCGTTGCAGAAGAAGACGAAGGTCGGCGGCCGGGTGGAGGCCTGTGTGCAGAAATAGATGCGCAGCCGCTTGCCCTTGTCGGTGGGGGGCTGCACCCGCGCCGTCGCGTAGGAGAGCATGTCGTTGAGCCGCCCGGTCGGGACGCGCATCGCGTTCTGGGCGTTGACGAAATTGATCAGCTCGTAGAGCTTGTCGATCCGCTGGCCCGTCTTGGCGGAGATGAAGATGAAGGGCACGTAGGACATGAAGGAGAAGTCGTTCTCGAGCTTTTTGCGGTACTCCTGCATCGTGCGGCCGTCCTTGTCGACGGCGTCCCACTTGTTGACCGCCACGATGCAGCCCTTGCCCTGCTCGTGCGCGTAGCCGGCAACCTTGCTGTCCTGCTCGGTGAAGCCGACCGTCGCGTCGAGCATGATGACGCACACGTCGCTGCGGTCGACCGCCATGTAGGCGCGCAGCACGCTGTACCGTTCGATCTCCTCGTCGACCTTCGATTTGCGGCGGATGCCCGCCGTGTCGATGAAGACGTATTTGCCGAACTCGTTTTCCACGACCGTGTCGGTCGCGTCGCGGGTGGTGCCCGCCACGTCGGAGACGATCATCCGCTCCTCCCCGGCCACGCGGTTGATGAGGGAGGACTTGCCGACGTTCGGCTTGCCGATGACCGCCACGCGGACATATTCGGGATCGTAGGAGTCCTGCGCCTCGAAATCGATGTGCGAATAGCAGGCGTCGAGCAGGTCGCCGGTGCCGTGTCCGTGCACCGAGGACACCGCGATCGGGTCCCCGAGGCCGAGGTTGTAGAATTCATAGAACTCGGGCGGCGGCTCACCGAGCCGGTCGGCCTTGTTGACCGCCAGCACCACCGGCTTGCCGCTCTTCTGGAGCATGACCGCCACGTCCTGGTCGTTCGCCGTCACGCCCGACTGGATATCCACCACGAGGATGATCACGTCGGCCGAATCGATCGCGAGCTGCGCCTGCCGGCGCATCTGCGAGAGGATCTGGTCGTCCGAATAGGGCTCGATGCCGCCGGTGTCCACCAGCATCACCGTTTTGCCGCGCCATTCGCACTCGTAATAGATGCGGTCGCGCGTCACGCCGGGCGTGTCCTGCACAATCGAGATGCGCGCGCCCGCCAGTTTATTGAAGAGGGTCGATTTCCCCACGTTGGGGCGGCCCACGATCGCAATCAGCGGTTTGGACATGCTATTCCTCCTTTGCCACGGAGACGCCCGCGCGGCCGGTCATGGCCGCGTAGAGCTCGTATCCGTCGTTGTCAACCGGCAGCACCGGCACGCCGAGCGCCTCTTCGAGCGCCTCGAGCGTCATGTCGTCCAGAAATTTGTCCCGCTCGTGCCGCAGCATCGCCGACGGCAGCAGCAACCGGTCGCCGAGCGCCTCCCCGCCGAGCTGTTCGGCGAGATCAACGCCTGTCACCAGCCCCGCGACGGTGATCTTTTCGCCGAAAAAGCGGTTCTCGATCGCGCGCACCCGGATGTCGATGCCCGGGTAGCGGTCCATCACCCGCCGCGCCAGCGACGAGATGAGCGGGCAGGCCGCCTTGCCGGTGGCCACCGTGAAGGCGCCCTCCGCGGCCCCCTCCCCGTCGTCGTCCGAAAACGCGTCGGAAAACTCGTCCTCGAGCAGGGAGAGCAGTCCCACGCCGTTCTCGAGCTGCGCGAACTCGCCGTAGTAGCCCGCCGCCGGGATGGGGCGCCCCGCCAGCAGGAAAAACTCGTCGGACGGATAGGCCACCCGCTCGCCGTGCTCCTCCAGCATCCTTTGCTGGAACGCCTCGACGCGGTCGATCGTGTCGCCCGCCTCCGCCGCGGTGAAGGACCGCAGCTCCGCCAGGCCCTCGCGGTATTTGGTCAGCCCCACCGGCACGCAGGCCACGCTCTGCACGCCCGGATATAGCTTGCCCAGATCGGCGAGCGTTTTTGCAAGCGCCTCCCCGTCGTTCCAGCCGGGGCAGAGCACGAGCTGGGTGTTGATGCGGATGCCCGCCTTCGCCAGCCGCTCGATGTAGCGCAGCGACCCGGCCGCGTTGGGGTTCTTCATCATCGCCACCCGCAGCGCGGGGTCGGTCGTGTGGACCGACACGTTCACGGGGGAGATGTGCATCTCTATGATACGGTCAATATCCGCATCCGTCAAGTTGGTGAGCGTGATATAGTTCCCGAAGAGGAAGGAAAGCCGGCTGTCGTCGTCCTTGAAGTAGAGGCTTTCGCGCATGCCGGGGGGCATCTGGTCGATGAAGCAGAAGACGCACTTGTTTTTGCAGGAGTGCTGTTTGTCCATCAGGTAGGTCTCGAAATCGAGGCCGATGTCGTCGTACTCCGCCTTTTTGATGCGCACCGAATAGGGCGCGCCTCCCCGCAGCAGCGAAAGCTCGAGCTGCCGGTCGGTCATGTAGAACCGGTAGTCGAGCACGTCGTTGATGGGGCGGCCGCCGATCGTGAGCAGCGTGTCGCCCGGGCGGACGCCCGCGCGCGCGGCGTGGGACCCGGGGGCGACGGTCTGGATGAGAACTGGCATAGGGGCGCTCCTCCTTCGGGAAACAAGAAAAAAGAGGTGGAAAACTTCCACCTCCGTCGCACATCGCTTTCGGCTCTTACGCCTCGACCTTGATTACTTCCCTGTCTTTGTAGTAACCGCAGTTGGGGCAAACCTTATGGGGAGCCTTCAGCTCGCCGCAATGGGTGCATTTCGAGAATGCGGGAGCATCCAGTTTCCAAACGTTGGAACGCCTCTTGTTTTTGCGCGCTTTTGAGGATTTTCTCTTTGGTACTGCCATCTTGTGGCACCCCCTTCAATCTGTTATGTTACCGGTACCCGCGCCTGTGAGCCGGAGCAGGCGCCGCTTTTGTTACAAAGCTAGTCCTTCAGCAGTTCCCGCAGTTTGTCCAGCCTGGGGTCCCGCTCGGTTCGGTCGCAGCCGCATTCCCCCTCGTTGAGGTTTGCGCCGCATTTGGGACAGAGCCCCCTGCAGTCGTCGCCGCACAGGATCGAGGTGGGGAGTTCGAGGAGAATATCGGAGGTCGCGAGCTCCGCCAAATCGAGCTTGCCGTCCGGTATTACTATATACTCATCGTTGTCCTCACGGTTCAGGGATAAAACCACCGTGTGCGAGAATTCCTGATGCCCGGGCCTGGTGAGCGGCGTAAGACACCGGTCGCACACCGTCTCGAGCACGAAATCCACCGTATAGCCGACGTCCACGATTCCCGCGCGGTTGCGCGCGATGCCGGCGATCCTGACAGGCTGGTGGAACAGCCCGCTTCCCCACCGCCTGACGTCCCCGAGATCCAGCGCTGCGGAAAACTCCTGCGTCTCGCCCGGGTTGTCGAACAGTTTGGAGAGATCGACCTTCATGCGTCACACTCCGTTCGGTCGCGTTTTCGGGGTTCGCATCTGCGGATTTGGGCGCAGTGCCCCCGCAAATGTCACGAAGATTATTATAACCGTTCCATCCGCGAATGTCAAGGGTGCGCGGACAAATTACAGGGCAATTTCCATGGTCTTCAGATCCGTTGCGACCGCGGCGTCGAAATCGAGCAGGTCGAGGATGTCGCGGCGCAGGTCGACCCCCGGCGCGATCTCGCAGATCTCGAGCCCCCGCTCCCCCAGGCGGAAGACGCACCTCTCGGTGACATAGAGCACCCGCTGGCCGGAGCGGCGGGCGTTGAGCGCCGAAAAGCTCACGCTCTGCACCGCCTTGACAAACTTGCGCACCCGCCCTTCCCGCAGGATGCGCAGCTTCCCGTCCTCCACCGCGACCTCCAGGCCGCCCGCCGTGAAGTTGACGCAGAAGACGATCCGCCCGGTCGACTGGGTGATGTTCGCAAATCCCCCGATCCCCGCCGGGCGGCCGGGGAGCCGGTGGGCGTTGACGCTGCCGTCGCTGCCGACCTCGAAGCCGCCCATGAAGCAGATGTCCAGCCCGCCGCCGTCGTAGAAGTCGAACTGCTGGGAGGTGTCGGTGATGACGTCCGCGCCGATCGTCGCGCCGAAGGCGAGCCCCGGCGCGGGCAGTCCGCCGATGCCGCCCGATTCGACGGTGAGGGTCAGGGAGCCCAGCAGCCCGCGCCGCGCCGCGGCCGGGCCGACCGTTTCGGGGATGCCGATGCCGATATTGACCACGTCGCCCGCCCGCAGCTCCTTCGCGGCGCGTGCGCCGATGATCTCATGCGAGAGGTTCGCCGCCTGCTCTCCCCGCTTGCCCGACAGCCGCAGGCGGCCCATCCAGTAGTCCATATGGGTGGGCGGCACATGGATGTCCCCCGAGAGGGAGGGGTTGTAGTCGGTTTGGATGATCTGGTGCTGGTCGGGACAGACGACCACCGCGTCGACGAGCACCCCCGGCACGATGACGTTGCGCGGCCGGGTGAAGACGGGCGACAGGCTTTCGACCTGCACGATCACCCTGCCGCCGTTCGCCTTGGTCGCCTGCGCGAGCGAGAGGGCGTCGGCGGTGACGCACTCCTTGTCAAAGGTGATGTTGCCGTTGGGGTCCGCGGCCGTGCCGCGGATAAACGCCACGTCGAATTTGGGCGCGCGGTAGAAGAGCAGCTCCTCCCCGTCCACCTCGACCAGCTTCACCCAGGTCTCCTTGGACCGCTCGTTGAGGCCGGGCCCCTCGAGCCTCGGGTCGACAAAGAGATTGAGCCCCACCCGGGTATACACCCCCGGCTGCCGTCCCGCCGCTGCGCGCTGCATCTGCGCCATCACGCCGAGCGGCATGTTGTACCCCTCGATTTTGTTCTCGCTGATCATCCGCAGCGCCGCCGGCATACTCATGAAATGCCCCGCCACGATGCTTTTGACCGCGCCCGCCGCAATATACGGATCGGCGCACAGCCGCTCGTCCCATCCGCCGAAGCCGGACGCGCAGTAGAGGGTCAGGCCGTTCGGATGGCCGCTTTCGGCGTGGCGCGCGGCCAGCGCGTCCTGAAGACGCGACGGATTGGCCAGCGACAAAAATGCGTTGATGCCGATCGTGTCGCCGTCGCACACAAGCGCGGCGGCCTCCTGCGGGGTCATGATCTGGAACATGGCGGGGCTCCCTTCCTGTTGTTACCGCTCCATTGTACCTGAACGGAGGCGCGGTTGCAACCTCTTTTCTTTTGCCGCTCCGTGAGCTGCAGGGATTGCCGCGCTGCGCCCGGCGGGGGCATTCTTAGGTTTACCGCTCATTGAGCGGTGTAGCTTGCCGGTGGCCGACCGACGGCGGCCTTGGATTTGCCGCTCAGGGAGCGGCAGAGCTTGTCGGTAGTCGACCGACGGCTGTTTTGGATATTCCGCCCGGGGGACGGAGGGCCTGTCGGTAGTCGACCGACAGCGAGTTCCTT
>NZ_DBMDHH010000085.1:0-7048 GCF_057433415.1 Anaerotruncus sp.
GGGTAGTTCATGACCGAGTCGAGCTGCCCGCCGAGGAAATAGCGCCGGCGGATGCCGTAGGCGACCTTGGTGGAGGCGTCCTCCCACACCTCGCCGATGACGGCGGCGTCGGGGTCGGCGCCCTTGACGCAGGCGGCGACCCGGTCGAGAAACTCGTCGGGCAGTTCGTCCGCCACGTCGAGCCGCCAGCCCGAGATGCCGTCCGCAAGCCATTTGCGCAGCACCCCGTTTTCGCCGCAGATGAACTCGCCGTAGGAGGGGTCGCGCTCGTTCAGGTTGGGCAGCTCCTGGAACCCCCACCAGCTCTGGTAGCCGTTGGGGTAGTTGGTGAACTCATACCAGCTCCGGTAGGGGCTCTGGGGGTCGTTGTAGGCCCCGCCGTTCCCGTAGCGGCGCTTTTTGTTGAAGTAGACGCTGTCCGCGCCGGTGTGGTTGAAGACGCCGTCGAGGATGACGCGGATGCCGAGCGCCTTCGCGCGGGCGCACAGCTCCCGGAGGTCCTCCTCGGTGCCGAGCAGCGGGTCGATCCGGAGGAAATCCGCGGTGTTGTAGCGGTGGTTGGAGTGCGCCTCGAAGATGGGGTTCAGGTAGATCGTGCCCACCCCCATGCTTTTGAGGTAGGTCAGCTTCTGGGTGATGCCCCGCAGGTCGCCGCCGAAGTAGTCGGAGTTGGTCACCTCGCCGTTACGGTCGGGCAGGTATTCGGGCAGCTCGTACCAGTCGCGGTGGAGCCGCCGGTCGGAGGGCACGCCGCTCTTGGCCCCGCCCGACGCGCAGAAGCGGTCGGGGAATATCTGGTAGAGGATGCCGTTCTTCATGAATTCGGGCGCGCGCATCGCCTTGTCGTAGACGGTGAGCTGCCACATCTCCCCGCCCTGCGGCAGCAGCACGCCGAAGCCGTCCTGGTCGCGGGCGATGCGCATCTTTCCGTTGACCCCGGCGACCTCGAAGAGGTAGAAATAGAGCTGCGGGTCGGGGGAATAGAAGATGCAGGTGTAGGAGCAGCTCACCCCGTCGCTCGCCTCGTAGTGCATGGGGATGCGCTCGGGGGAATCCCAGCGGTCCGCCTTGTAGACGAGCAGCGCGGGCTCGCGCAGCTGGTAGGAGATCGGCAGGAAGACGCGGAAGGTGACGACGTCGTCCGTGGGGACCGCCCCGAAGGGGGTTTTGCAGCGGTCGTCGCGGCTGTCGAAGAGAAAGGTACTCACGAGATCAACTCCGATACAGATTGAATCAGGCTGCCAAAAAATTTTTGACAGCCTGACCGGATGACATGGAAAGCGGGGGCGCGGAAGGCGCTCAGAGCGACCAGATGTCGTGCGCGTACTCCTCGATCGCGCGGTCGGCGCAGAAATAGCCGGACGCCGCGATGTTGTGGAGCGACATCTCCTGCCACCTGGCGGTATCCTGGTAGAGGCGGGAGGCCTCCTGCTGGATGCCGCAGTAGGCGTCGAAGTCGGCGAGCACCATGTAGGGGTCGTCGTAGCGCAGGGAGTTGGCGATGGTGGGGAACTGCTGGCCCGCCAGCCCGGAGGCGAGCAGGTCGATCGCGCGGCGCAGGCGCTGGTCGCGGTTGTAGTACTCGGCGGGGTTGTAGCCGGCGGCCTTGAGGTCGGCGGCACGCTCGGCGGTCATGCCGAAGATGAGGATGTTGTCCTTGCCGACCCGTTCGCCGATCTCGACGTTCGCGCCGTCGAGGGTGCCGAGGGTAATCGCGCCGTTGAGCATGAGCTTCATGTTGCCGGTGCCGCTCGCCTCGGTGCCGGCGAGGGAGATCTGCTCGGAGATCTCCGAGGCGGGCATGAGCAGCTCGGAGATGGTGACGCTGTAGTTTTCGAGGAAGACGATGCGCAGCTTGCCGCGCACCGCGGGGTCCGCCTCGATCACGTCGCGCAGGGTGCAGATGAACTTGATGATCTGCTTGGCGAGGAAGTAGCCGGGGGCCGCCTTGGCGCCGAAGATGTAGGTCTTGGGCAGGAAGGGGGCGTTCGGATGGTCCTTGAGCCAGAAGTACTCGTTCAGGATGTGCAGCGCGTTCAGGTGCTGCCGCTTATACTCGTGCAGGCGCTTGACCTGCACGTCGAAGACCGAGTCGGGGTCGAGCGCGACGCCGGAGGTCTCGAGCACGTATTTGGAAAGCCGCTCCTTGTTTTCCCGCTTGACGGCGGCGAGCCGTTCGAGCACCGCCTTGTCGGTGGAAAACTTGTCGAAGCGTTTCAGGTGGGACATGTCGGTAAGCCAGCTGTCGCCGATCGTGTCGCAGAGGAGCTTTGTGAGCCCGGGGTTGGACTGGTAGAGCCAGCGCCGGGAGGCGATGCCGTTGGTGACGTTCTTGAACTTGTAGGGGGTGAGGTGGTAATAGTCGCGGAAGACGCTGTCCCGGAGGATCTGGGAGTGCAGCTTGGAGACGCCGTTGACGCTGTGGGAGGCGATGACGGCGAGGTTGGCCATGCGCACCTGGAAGTCGTAGACCACCCGCATGCGGTCGATGTCGTAGGGGTCGTAGTGGTAGACGTCGCGCAGCTCGGCGCAGAAGCGGCGGTCGATCTCCTGGACGATCTGGTAGATGCGGGGCAGCAGGTTGCGGAAGATGTCCTCGTTCCACTTTTCGAGCGCCTCGGCCATGACGGTGTGGTTGGTGTAGGCGAAGGTGCGCACAACGATGTCCCAGGCGCGCTCCCACTCGTAGCCGCAGTCGTCGAGCAGCACCCGCATCAGCTCGGGGATGGCGAGGGCGGGGTGGGTGTCGTTGATCTGGATGGCGTTCTTTTCGCCGAAGTTGTCGAGCGTGCCGTAGAGGGAGAGGTGCCGGCGCACGATGTCGGAGATCGAGGCGGCGGTGAGGAAATACTGCTGCTTGAGGCGCAGCATCTTGCCCTCGGCGTGGTTGTCGTTGGGGTAGAGCACCTTGGAGATCGCCTCGGAGGCGGAAGCGGCGCCCATCGAGTTGACGTAGTCGCCGCGGTTGAAGGCCTCCATGTCGAAGCCGGGGCTCTGCGCCTTCCACAGGCGCAGCACCGCGATGCCCTCGCTCTGGAAGCCGGTGACGTACATGTCGTGGGGGACGGCGTAGACGGTCTGGTAGTCGACGTGGTTGACCCAGTGGTGGCCGCCTTCCCAGCCCTCCTCGATGCGCCCGCCGAACTTGATCGGCACGGTGCGGTCGGGCTTCTTCTTGAGCCAGACGCTGCCGCCCGGCAGCCAGTAGTCGGGCGTCTCGGTCTGCCAGCCGTCGATGATCCGCTGCTTGAAGATGCCGTACTCGTAGAGGATCGAGTAGCCCATGGCGGGCAGGTTCTCAGTGGCCATCGCGTCGAGGTAGCAGGCGGCGAGGCGGCCCAGGCCGCCGTTGCCGAGGCCCGCGTCCGGCTCGAGCGCGTACATCTTTTCGATGTCGACCTCCAGCTCCTCGAGGGCGGCGGTCATCGCGTCCTGGATGCCGAGGTTGTAGAGGCTGTTCTTGAGGGAGCGGCCCATCAAAAACTCCATGCAGAGATAATAGACCTTCTTCTCCGCGCGGGCGTTGTTGTGGGCGTTGAAGATCTTGTACTTTTCGCTGAGGATCTCGCGGGTGACGCGGCAGAGCGCCTCGTAATAGACCTCGTCGGAGGCGTGCTCCGGCTCGATGAGCATGTCGCTCTTGAAGGTGTCCAGGAGGAGGTCCTTGAGGACCTCCTTGGTGTAGTGCTTGCTGATGTTCATGATACCCTCCTAATACTCGGTGCGGCAGGTGCGGGCCGGCCTTTTATGCGGCAATCAGGCGGCGCGGCAGCGCTTTGACGCGCTGGCGCTTTACCCTTGTATAAAACTGGATAATTACACTTCATTATACCCTAAAACGCCGCGCCATGCAAGCGATGGGGCGTAAAAACGCGGGATTCGGCAAAAACCTCCAGAAAGGGGTGGAAAAACCAAAGAAACTCGGAAAATTTGTACGGGCTCTTTATTCGCGGCGGGAAATGCGATATAATATGAAAGATAACAGCAAGTATGGGAGGTTATCGGACCATGAATACCATCAACCGCGTCAGGATTACGATCAACGGCGTGCACTATACGATCTCCACGTCGGAACCGGAGGAATACGTGCTCGGGCTCGCGCAGGAGCTGGACGAGCAGATCAAGGGGATTCTGGAGAAGAACCCGAGCATCTCCTTCAACGACGTGATGGTGCTCTGCGCCATCAACTATATCGACGCCTACAAGCGCAGCGAGGAGAACGCCGACCGCATGCGCACCCAGATTTCGGAGTACCTCGAGGACGCCGCCAAGGCGCGCATCGAGCTCGACGAGGTCAAGCGGGAGAACGCCCACCTGCGCCGCCAGCTCGACGGGCAGGAGATGAAGGGCCAGACCAAGCTGGACGTGAAATGAGCCGCCTGCCGGAGGTGCTCGCGCCCGCCGGGAACCCGGCGGCGCTTGAAGCGGCCGTCCTCTGCGGGGCGGACGCGGTCTATCTCGGCGCCGGGGCGTTCAACGCCCGCCGCGGCGCCGAAAATTTTACCCTGGAGCATCTGGCGGACACCGTCCGCCGCTGCCACATCCGGGGCGTCAGGGTCTACCTGACGCTCAATATCGTCGTGCGCGAGGATGAAATCCCACAATTTTTGGCCGATGCCGAAGCCGCCTGCGCGGCGGGGGTCGACGCGGTCATCGTGCAGGACGCGGGCGCGGCGGCGCTGCTGCGCAGGTGCGCCCCGTCGCTTCGGCTGCACGGCTCCACCCAGATGGTGGTGCACAACGCCGAGGGGGCCAAAATGCTCGAGGAGATGGGCTTTTCCCGCGTCGTGCTGGCCCGCGAGTGCTCGAAGGAGGAGATCGGGGAGATCATCCGCTCGACCTCCCTCGAGGTGGAGACCTTTGTGCACGGCGCGCTGTGCATGTCGGTGTCCGGCCAGTGCTATATGAGCGCGGTGCTCGGCCAGCGCAGCGGCAACCGCGGCCTCTGCGCCCAGCCCTGCCGCCTGCCCTGCAAGGCGGGGAACAGCGAACATGCCCTCTCCTTAAAGGATATGAGCATCATCGGGCGGGCGGGGGAGCTTCGGGAGCTCGGCGTGTCCGCCCTCAAGATCGAGGGGCGGATGAAGCGCCCCGAATATGTCGCGGCCGCAGTCACCGCCTGCCGCAAGGCGCTGGCGGGGGAACCGGTCGACTTGGAAACGCTACAATCCGTATTTTCGCGCAGTGGATTTACAGATGGTTATTTCGAGGGGCGCCTCGGCGCGGAGATGTTCGGCATCCGCCAGAAGGAGGACGTCACCGCGGCGGCGGGGGTGCTCGGCGGGCTGGAGACCCTCTACACCGACCCGCGCAAGCAGGTGCAGAAGGTGGAGGCGGATTTCCGCTTCACGATGAAGGCGGGGGAGCCCGCGCGTCTCGTCGTGTCCGACGGGGACGGCAACATTTCCGAAGCCGCGGGGGAGATCCCCCAGGCGGCGGTCAACCGCCCCACCGATCCGGAGCGCGCGGCGGCGAGCCTCTCCAAGACGGGCGGGACCCCTTACCATGTCCGAAGCGTCTCCTGCGAGATCGGGGAAGGGCTGATGCTGCCCGCCTCGGCGGTCAACGCCCTGCGCCGCGAGGCGCTCGGAAAGCTCGACGGGCTGCGCGGAAAAACCCGCGCCATCCCCTTCGACCGCGCAAGGGCGGGCGCGCTGCGCGGACACGCGCCCGCGCCGCTCCCGGCGCTGCGGGTGCGCGCCTACAGCGCGCGGCAGCTTTCGCCCGAACTGCTCGAGGGGGCGGAGCTCGTCACGCTGCCGGTGCCCGAGCTTGTGAAGCTCTGTGAAAACGGCGCGCCCGCGTATGCGGACAAGCTGTGCGCCGGGCTGCCGCGCATCCTCTTTTCGGGAGGGGAGGCGCTGGAAAAGCAGCTCTCGCTGCTGCGGGAGAGGGGAATCCGCCACGCGGCCGTGGGAAACCCCGGCGCGGTAAAAATCGCCGGGGCGGCGGGCTTTATGCTGCACGGGGAACCGTTTTTCAACGCGATGAACTCCTACGCGGCCGAAACGCTCGCCGGCTGGGGGCTTTGCGACCTGCTGCTCTCCTTCGAGGCGACGCTCGACATGGCGAAAAGGATTCAATCCCCCGTTCCGCTCGGACTGACCGCCTACGGGCGTCTGCCCCTCATGACGGTGCGCAACTGCCCGGTGAAGTCGTTCGTGGGCTGCGCGCGTTGTAAGAAGGGGGAGAACTTCCTGACCGACCGCCGGGGGGAGATCCTCTATACGAGCTGCGCCTACGGGTGCAGTGAAATCCTCAATCCCGTCCCGCTCTTCATGGGGGACCGGCTTCCGGAGCTGCGCGGCCTCGATTTTATCGAGCTGCGGTTTTCCACCGAGAGCCCGGAGGAGTGCGGGAAACTGTTTGAAACCTACCGCTCCGGCGGGGAATTCCATGGGAAATTCACGCGGGGGCTGCTCTACAAGACGGTACTATAGGAGGACTGCCATATGCTGAAACTCAAACGCCTGCGCTCGTCGGCGCGGATCCCCGCGAACGCCACGCCGGGCAGCGCGGGGTACGACCTCTGCGCCGACCTCGACTCTCCGGTGACGATCCCCGCCCGCCGGACGGTCAAGATCCCGACCGGCCTGGCCATGGCGATCGAGCCGGGTTACGCGGGCTTTGTCTTCGCGCGCAGCGGGCTGGGCATCAAACACGGCATCGTGCCCGCCAACTGCGTCGGCGTGATCGACAGCGACTACCGGGGCGAGGTGATCGTGGGGCTTTATAACCACACCGACGAGCCTTTCGTCGTCGAACCGGGCGACCGCATCGCCCAGCTCGTGCTGCTGCCGGTGCATACCCCCGAGATCGCGGAGTGCACCGAGCTCGGCGAGACCTCGCGCGGCGAAGGCGGGTTCGGGTCCACCGGCAGGTAGACTTTTTTGCCGCTTCCCGGCGGGGCTTCTTCTTAGGACTTGCCGCTCGGCGAGCGGCGGAGTTTGTCGGTAGTCGACCGACAGCGAGTTCCTTTCTTGCTTGCCCAAGAAAGGAACCAAAGAAGGGCACGAGGGGCTTAGGCGGCCTGCCCGGGCTGCGCCCG
>NZ_DBMDHH010000011.1:0-66728 GCF_057433415.1 Anaerotruncus sp.
GCGGAATTTCTTGGAGTACCCGGCCTTCCGGTAGGCCACATAGGTGCCGCGGGTCTTGGCATAGTTGATGATATGGGTCCGCAGGACGGCGATCTCCGCCCCGCTCTGCGCCGTGAGCTCCTCGATCTCCCGGACGCGCCCGCGCCGCGAGTCGATCTCGACCGCGAGCGCCTGCATCTGCGCGAAGAACGCGTTGATCTGCCCCTCGATGCCGTCGAGCTCCGCCTGGACGCCGTCGTGCTCGTCGCGGCAGAGCAGGATCTTGTCCTCCTGCTCCCGCAGCACCGCCCTGGATTTGTCGAGCGTCAGCACCCAGAGGGAGATTTCCAGCGTCTTCTTCTCCCCCGCGTATTCGAGGAACTGCGCCGCCTTTTCCGACTGCGCCCGCAGCGGTTCCACACGGCTTTCGAGCTCGTCGAGGATGTCCCGCAGGCGAAGGAGGTTTTCCTCCGCGGCCTCCAGGCGGCGCTGGGCCTCGAGCTTGCGGTAGCGGTACTTGGAGATCCCCGCCGCCTCCTCAAAGATTTCGCGGCGCTGGGTGCTCTTGGCGCTGACGATCTCGGCGATCTTGCCCTGCCCGATGATCGAGTAGCCGTCCCGCCCGAGCCCCGTGTCCATGAAGAGCTCGTAGACGTCCTTGAGGCGCACCGCCGCGCCGTTCAGCCGATATTCGCTCTCCCCCGAGCGGTAGAGCTTGCGACCGACCGTGACCACGTCGCTGTCGCAGGCGAGCGCGCGGTCGGCGTTGTCGATCGTGAGCAGCACCTGCGCGTAGCCCTGCGGTTTGCGCGCCTGCGTGCCGCCGAAAATGACGTCCTCCATCTTGCCGCCGCGCAGCGTCTTCGTCGACTGCTCCCCCAGCACCCAGCGCACCGCGTCCGCGATGTTGCTCTTGCCCGAGCCGTTCGGCCCGACGACGGCCGTGATGCCGTCGTGGAAGCTGAGCTTTGTGCGGTCGGGGAAGGATTTGAACCCCTGTATCTCCAAGCTGCGAAGACGCAATGTCACACTTCCTTTATCTCGATCGCGAGGCCTGAGAGCCTCCCGTCCGGTTCTATCTTTACATGATACCCTAATTTCCCCAGTTTTTCAACGGTGCGCGCCCCGTGCCCCGTAATTTTTGAGAGGCTCCGGGGGCCGACCCGCAGGAGGTACTCCCCCTCCGGGCGTCCGGCGAGAAGCGCCTCGGCGCGTCGGCGCATCGCCTCCCCCTCGCAGAGCTCGCGGAACGCCGGGTGGTAGGGCCCGGCCAGCCGCTCCCGCTCGAGGGAGTCCTGCGCGTGCAGGCCCATGCGGATGACGCGGACGCCCTTCCCCTCGAAGAATTCGAGCAGCCGCGCCCCGAGCGAGACGGCCTCCCCGAGCGTCTGGGGACGGTAGGTCCCCGCGCGCCAGAGCGCCGCGAGCCCCGTCCCCTCCATCACGACCGTCGGATAGACCCGCACCGTGTCGGGAGCGCACGCGGCCAGGCGCTCCGCGGTCATGAAGTCGCGCGCCTCGTCCGAGCCGTAAAGCCCCGTCATCATCTGGAGCCCCAGCTCGAAGCCCGCATCCCGCACGAGCCCTGCGGCGCGCTCCACGTCGGCGGCGGTGTGGCCGCGCAGGTTCTGATCGAGCACCCCGTCGTCCATGCTCTGCGCGCCGAGCTCGACCGCGGTCACCCCGTACCGCCGCAGCAGGCCGAGCGTTTCCCCGTCCACCGCGTCGGGCCGGGTGGAAATGCGGATGCCCCGGAACGCGCCGCCCACAAAGGGGGCGGCAGCCTCGAGCAGCTCGAGCATGTAGTCCCGGCCGATGGCGGTGAAGCTGCCGCCGAAAAAGGCGATCTCCGCGTCGGTGTCCGCGCCCGCGAGCGCGCGGGCCGATTCGGCGCAGAGCGCCGCGACCGATTTCCCCGTCGGGGCCTCCCGCGCGCCCGAGATGCTTTTCTGGTTGCAGAAGCTGCACTGCCTCGGGCAGCCGGCGTGGGGGACGAAGATCGCGAGGTTCGCGTGCCTCACGGGCACTCGCCCATCAGCCGCAGCGCCTCGCGGGCGGCCGCCTGTTCGGCGCTCTTCTTGCTGCCGCCGCGCCCGCTGCCGATCACGTTGCTGTTGAGGTGCACCTCGACCACAAAGGACTTGTTGTGGTCGGGGCCGGACTCCTCGACGAGCACGTAGGAAAGCCGCTCCTCGGGGTTCTTCTGGATGATCTCCTGGAGCATCGTCTTGTAGTCGGTGAAGGCGAACTCGTCCCGGTGTTCGAGCGTGTCCACGACGAAGCCGAGCACGAATCTGCGCGCCGGTTCGATCCCCCCGTCGAGGTAGATCGCCGCGAGCAGCGCCTCAAACGCGTCGGCCAGAATCGATGGGCGGGTGCGCCCCCCCATCATCTCCTCGCCGCGTCCGAGTTTGAGGTAGTCCCCCAGCGAAAACTGCCGCGCGAACTCGCAGAGGGATTTTTCGCACACCATCGCCGCGCGCAGCTTGGTGAGGTCCCCCTCCGCGAGGTGGAAGGTGTGGAAGAGATAGTCGGAAACGATGATCGAGAGCACCGCGTCCCCCAAAAACTCCTGCCGCTCGTTGCTCGAGAGGTTCTTCTTCATCTCGTTGGCGTAGGAGGAGTGGGTCAGCGCGATGTCGAGGTATTTGCGGTTCTGGAAGGTGTAGCCGATCCGCTCCTCAAGCGGGGCCGTATCCTTTACATGTGCTTCCATCTCAGCCCTCCGTCCGGTTGTCCGCGGCGTTCGCCCGGAGCTGCGCGAGCGCGCCGCTGATCTCGCCGATCACGCCCCGCTCGGTGTACTCCTTCGCCTGCCGGATCGCGTTTTTGAACGCCTTTGCGTTCGAGCTGCCGTGCGCCTTGATGACCGGCTTGGAGATGCCCATCAGCGGCGCGCCGCCGTACTCGGTGTAGTCCATCTTCTTTTTGAAGGAGAGCACGCCCTTGCTCAGAAAGACCGCGCCGATCTTGGAGGCCGCGTTTTGGAAGAGGATGCCCTTGAGCTCCTTCGAAAACCAGGAGCCCAGCCCCTCGGTCAGCTTCAGCACGACGTTGCCGACGAACCCGTCCGCGACCGCCACGTCGCATTTGGTGAAGGGCAGGTCGCGCGGCTCGACGTTGCCGACGAAGTTGACCGGCGCGTGCTGCATCATCCGGTAGGCGTCGATCTGTAACTCGAGGCCCTTATTCTCCTCCGCGCCGATGTTGATGATGCCGACGCGCGGGCGCTCGATCCCCAGGACATGCTCCATGTAGGCGCTGCCCATGATGCCAAACTGCACGAGCATCTCGGGGCGGCACTCGGCGTTCGCACCCATGTCGAGCAGCATGTAGCAGCCGTCCTGCGAGGGGATGACGGTTGCGAGCGCGGCGCGCTTGATCCCCTTGATCCGCTTGACGAAGAGGGACGCGCCCACGACGATCGCGCCCGTGCTGCCCGCCGAGACGAAGGCGTCCCCCTCGCCCGAGGCAAGCATCTTCATGCCGACCGCCATCGTGCAGTCGTCGTACGACTTGACCACCTCGGTCGGGTCGACCTCCACCGGGATGACCTTCTCCACGTCAGTGATCGAGATGCGGTCGAGCGGGATCCGGTTCTTTTGGCACACCTCGCGGATGATTTTTTCGCTTCCGCAGGCGATGATGTCGACGCCGTACTCCTTCACGGCCATGGCGCAGCCCCTGAGGACCTCGAGCGGCGCGTTGTCTCCGCCGAAGGCGTCCACGATGATTCTCATGATTATAAGACCTCCTGTTCTTCCCGCAGGACCTCCCGCAGGTGGCCGAGCC
This sequence comes from Anaerotruncus sp., assembly GCF_057433415.1. NCBI lineage: Bacteria > Bacillati > Bacillota > Clostridia > Eubacteriales > Oscillospiraceae > Anaerotruncus > Anaerotruncus sp. Next base: position 3,772 of record NZ_DBMDHH010000011.1, read on the forward strand.
CCCGCTCGGCGATCATCTGGTAACGCTGCTGCTTGTCCCGCACCCGTTCGCCGAGCGGGGGCAGCAGCCCCATATTACAGCCCATCGGCTGGAACCCGGCGACGCTTTCATCGCTGATGTAGGCGCACAGCGCCCCCGACATCGTGTCGCGCGGCAGCTCCAGAGCGGGCAGCCCGCGCAGCCTGCGCGCAAGCTGCTTCCCTGCTAGGATTCCCGACATGGCCGACTCAATATACCCCTCCACGCCGGTAATCTGCCCTGCAAAGCAGATTCTTTCCTCGCTTCGCAGCCGAAAGGCACCGTCCAGCAGGCGGGGCGAATCGAGGAAGGTGTTGCGGTGCATCACGCCGTACCGCGCGAATTCCGCGTGTTCGAGCCCCGGGATCATCGAAAAGACCCGCTTCTGCTCCCCAAATTTGAGGTTGGTCTGGAAGCCCACAAGGTTGTAGAGGCTCCCCTCCCGGTTCTCCCGCCGCAGCTGCACGACCGCCCACGGGCGGCGCCCGGTGCGCGGGTCGCGCAGGCCGACCGGCTTGAGCGGCCCGTAGCGGATGGTGTCCGGACCGCGCCGCGCCATGATCTCGATCGGCATGCAGCCCTCGTAGACCTTCTCCTCCGGGCGGTCGAAGCTGTGCAGCGGCGCGCCCTCGGCGCTTAACAGCGCGTCGTAGAACCGTTCGTACTCCTCCTTCGTAAAGGGGCAGTTGATGTAGTCGTCCTCCCCGCGGCCGTAGCGCGCCGCGAAAAAGACCCGCTCCCGGTCGAGCGAATCGAAGGTGACGATCGGCGCGGCCGCGTCGTAGAAGCTCAGCGACCCGCCGCAGCGCGCCTCGATGTCGGCCGCGAGCGCGTCGGAGGTGAGCGGCCCCGTCGCGACGATCACATTCCCCTCATCGGGGATCTTCGCCACCTCGCCGGGGACGACCTCGATCAGCGCGTGCGCGCGCACGCGCGCCGTCACGAGCGCGGAAAACGCGTCCCGGTCCACGGCAAGCGCGCCGCCCGCCGCCACGCTCGTTTCATGAGCGCAGGCGACGACCAGCGAACCCATCATGCGCATCTCTTCCTTGAGCATCCCCGCCGCCGAGCCGATGCGCTGGGCCTTGAGCGAGTTGGAGCAGACAAGCTCCGCGAAATTTTCACTGTGGTGCGCGGGGGAAAACCTTTGCGGCTTCATTTCGTGGAGCCGCACCGGGATTCCCGCGTTTGCCAGCGCCCACGCGGCCTCGCAGCCGGCGAGCCCCGCGCCGATGACCGCGACCGGCGTCATTCCTCGTCCGCGTCCCCGGCAGAGGACTTCCCTTTCACCGGCCGCGCGTAGTCGCAGCCCTCCTTGAGGCAGTGGATGAGCGCGCCGCGCCCCGTCTTCTGGAAGAGGGCCGCGCCGCATTTGGGACAGGGCTCCGAGAGCGGTTTGTCCCACGTCATGAACTTGCATTCGGGGAAGTGCTCGCAGCCGTAGTAGCCCTTGCCGTTCTTCGACTTTTTGGCGAGCACCTTGCCGCCGCACACGGGGCAGAGCCCACCCGTCTCCTTGACGATCTTCTTGGTGTTGCGGCACTCGGGGAAGCCCGGGCAGGCGAGGAATTTGCCGAACCGCCCGGTCTTAATGACCATCTTGCGCCCGCACAGCTCGCAGACCACGTCGGTCTCCTCGTCGGGGACCTTGACGCGGGTGCCCTCCATATTCTTTTCCGCCGTTTCAAGCGTCGTTATGAAATCCCCATAGAAGCCGTCGAGCACCTGGGTATAGCTCTCCTTGCCCTCCTCGACCTCGTCGAGGCTCTTCTCCATGTTGGCGGTGAAGTCGATGTCGACAATCTTGGAGAACTGCTCCTCCATCAGCTTGGTCGTCACCTCGCCCAGCGCGGTCGGCTTGAGGGCCTTGCCCTCCCGCTCGACGTAGCCGCGCGCCAGGATCGTCGTGATCGTCGGCGCGTAGGTGCTCGGGCGGCCGATGCCGTTTTCCTCGAGCGTCTTGATGAGGGAGGCCTCGGTGTAGCGCGCGGGCGGCTGGGTGAAGTGCTGGTTGGGGGTGAGCTGCTTGAGGGCGAGGGCGCTGCCCGTCTCAAGTGGCGGGAGCGCCGCGGAATTCTCCTCGTCGGAATCCTTGGCCTCCTCGTAAAGTACTGTAAAGCCGTCAAACTTTACCGTAAAGCCGGACGCCTTGAACAGGCAGTTCGCGGCGTTGATGTCGACCGCCACGGTGTCGAGCAGGGCGTTGGCCATCTGGCTGGCGATAAACCGCTCCCAGATGAGCTTGTAGAGCTTATACTGCTCGGCGCTGAGGTCCTTCTTGACCTTTTCGGGCGTGAGGGTCGGATCGGACGGGCGGATCGCCTCGTGCGCGTCCTGCGCGTTCTTCTTGGATTTGAAGACGCGGCGGGTCCCCGGCAGGTACTCCTTGCCGTAGGTCTCGGTGATGTAGGCCTTGGCGATGTCGGCGGCCTCGTCGGAGATGCGCAGGCTGTCGGTACGCATGTAGGTGATGAGGCCGGTCGCGCCGATCCCCTCGATCTCGATGCCCTCATAGAGCTCCTGCGCGATCTTCATTGTGCGGCGGGACTGGTAGCCGAGCCGCCGGGAGGCCTCCTGCTGGAGGGTCGAGGTGATGAAGGGCGGCGCGGGGGATTTTTTGCGGACCCCCTTCTTGACGTTGCCGACGGTGTAGTCCGCCCCGTCGAGGGATTCGATGATCTTTTTCGCGCTCTCCTCGTCCGGAATGCCGGCGAGCTCGAGCTTTTTGCCGTCGATCGAATAGAGCTTGGCCGGGAAGGGCTTTTTCGCATAGCCCTTGGCGGCGAGCAGCGCGTCGATGGACCAGTATTCCTGCTGCTTGAAGGCGCGGATCTCCTCCTCGCGGTCGAGGATGATCCGCACCGCGACCGACTGCACCCGTCCGGCCGACAGCCCCTTGCGCACCTTGCGCCAGAGGAAGGGGCTGATCTTGTAGCCGACGATGCGGTCGAGGATGCGGCGCGCCTGCTGCGCGTCCACGAGCTTTTCGTCGATTGTGCGCGGGTGCTCCATGCCGTAATGCACGCCGCTCTTGGTGATCTCGTTGAAGGTGACGCGGTTCTGCTCCTTCATGTCGACGCCGAGCATCTGCGCCAGGTGCCAGGAGATCGCCTCCCCCTCGCGGTCCGGGTCGGTCGCGAGATAGATGGCGTCGCTCTTCTTGGCGGCCTTTTTGAGGTCCTTGATGAGGTCCTCCTTGCCCTTGATGTCGACGTACTGCGGCGCGAAGCCGTTGTCCACGTCGACCCCCAGCTTGCTCTTGGGCAGATCGCGGACATGTCCCATCGACGCGACCACCTCAAACCCCTTCCCGAGGTATTTTTTTATCGTTTTCGCCTTTGCGGGCGACTCCACGATGACAAGATTGGACAACTTGTAACCATTCCTTTCCCGGGGAAGCTCCCCTCTATCAATAAACGCGCTCACGCGCAGTCAATTCCAGTTTCATTCCGGCGCCCCGGCCAGGTACCTGCCGCCCGGAAGCGCCCGCACCAGCCCGAAGAGCTCCAGCTCGGTCAGGGCCGCCAGCGCCTGCGCGGCGGTGAGCCCCGCGCGCCCGGCGAGCGGTTCCGCGCCCTCCGGCAGATCGCCGAGCGCGGCGTAGAGGCTCCTGGCCTCCTCCGAGACCCCCAGCTCCCCGAGCGCCGACTCTCCGGGCCGTTCGGCCGGCGGGACGGCCTCCTGCGCCACCATGAGCGGCAAAGCCTCCCCCATGGACGGGCGCGGCACCTTGCGCGGGCCGTTCAGGGGCTGCGGATTTACATCCTGTCCGGCAGCGCGGATCTTCCGCACCACCGTATGCGCGTCGATCCCGGCCGGGAACCGGCCGATATACTCCTCCAGGATGCTGTAGACGTTCAGAACGAGCTTGGCGCCGTCCTTGATGAGCCGGTTGCACCCGGTCATGCTCGGATCGAAAATCTCCCCCGGCACCGCGAAGACGTCCCGGTTCTGATCCAGTGCGTGGCGCGCGGTGTTGAGCGCGCCGCTCTGCTCGGGGGCCTGCACCACCACGACGCCCGCGGAGATGCCTGCGAGCAGCCGGTTGCGGATGTTGAAGTTGTAGCGCTGCGGGCGTTCCCCGAAGGGGAACTCGGTCATCAGCACGCCGCCCTCGTCGAGGATGCGCCGCTTGAGGCCGCGGCTTTCGCTCGGATAGTCGATGTCGAGCCCGCAGGCGAGCAGGCCGACCGAGCGCCCGTTGGCGGCGAGCGCCCCGTCGTGGGCGGCGTAGTCGACGCCCACCGCGAGCCCGCTGGCCACGGTGCAGCCCGCCGAGGCGAGGTCATAGGCGAGGCGTCTCGCGCACTGCTCGCCGTAATCGGTCGAGGTCCGCGTCCCCACCAGCGTGAGGACCAGCTCCTCCCGCAGGCCGCGCAGGTCGCCCAGTACATATAATACACATGGCATACCGTCGATATTTGTCAAAGCCTCGGGATAATCGGGAGAATCCGGGGTGATCACGGCGCACCTGCACCGGCGGGAGAGGCGCAGGTTCTCCTCCGCCTTCCGAAGGTCGGCCGAGCGGATGCGCTCGATCTCCTTGGGCGCGAAGATCCCCGTGGCGCGCAGCTCCTCCTCGCTCATGCGGTAGAGCTTCTCGGGCGCGCCGATCTCCCGGATCACCCGGTCCGCCTTGATGCTGCCCGCGCCGAGCGCCTCCTGCAGCCAGATCCAATAGAGGCCGTCCGCCATGCCGCGCACCCCCGAAATCAGTCTAACGGTACATTTCCCACAAAAAGACCCCCGCCGCCATCGCGGCGTTGAGCGATTCGCTGCCCGGCTCCATCGGGATGACGAGGCTTCCGGTGCAGCGGCCGATCACGCCGTCCGCCAGCCCGCCGCCCTCGTTTCCGATCACGACCGCGCAGCCGCCCTCGCCGAGCGAAACCTCCCGGAGGGTCTTCGCGTCCTGCCGCAGGGCGGCCGCCCACACGGGCACGCCCGCTTCTTTCAGCGCGTCGATCCAGCCCCCGAGGTCGTCCGTCACCGCGGCGGGCACCCGAAAGACGCCGCCCATCGACGCGCGCAGCACCTTGGGGCTGTACAGGTCGGGGCAGTCGTCCGAAAGGAGGACGCCGCCGACCCCGAACGCCGCCGCCGTGCGCAGGATGGTGCCGAGATTTCCCGGGTCCTGCAGCGAGGAAAGCAGGAGAAATTTGCCGTTACTGCTTATTTTAACAGGTTGCGTCCCGTTGTCAAGCATCCGGAAAACGCCGAAAACGCCCTGCGGGCTGACCGACTGGGCGAGCTTGTCCGCCACGGCCGGGGTAATGCGGCAGAAGGTTTCCGCCGCGAGCGCAATGGGCGAAAGGGTGTCGAAAGCGCTCTCGAACGCCTCCTCGGTGGCGAACAGCTCGACGGGAAAATACCCCGCCGCAAACGCTTCCCCGGTGAGCTTGGCCCCCTCGGTCACGAAGAGGCGCTCCTCATACCGCGCCCTGCGGGAGCCCGCGAGCCGGACATACCGCTTGACGGAAGGGCTCTGGCGCGAAGTGATCTCCTTTTCTGCCACGGCGGGTACCTCCTTCCCCTACATACAAAAGATACGCCCGCGCGGATGCGCGCGGGCGTATGCGGTTCCTATTAAAGGGCGGCCTTCGCCTGTTCGACGAGCGCAGTGAACGCCGCGGCGTCGTTGATCGCGATCTCCGAGAGCATCTTGCGGTTGAGCTCCACGCCGGCCTTTTTGAGGCCGTTCATGAAGGTGCTGTAGTTGACGCCGTTCATGCGGCAGGCCGCGGAGATGCGGGTGATCCACAGCTGGCGGAAGTTGCGCTTTTTCTGCTTGCGGCCGATGAAGGCGTAGTTGCCCGACTTCATCACCTGCTGTTTGGCCATTTTAAAGAGCTTGCTCTTGGCGCCAAAGTAGCCTTTGGCAAGCTTCAGTGTCTTTTTCCTTCTCTTACGGGTCATCATTGCGCCCTTAACACGAGCCATATCTATTTACCTCCGTCTTATTCCGATTATTTGTAAGGAACGAGCAGCTTGATCGTCGCCACGTTGGTCTTGTCGGCGTAAGCGCCGCGGCGCAGGCGACGTTTGCTCTTGGCGGTCTTCCCGTGCCCGTTGAGCAGGTGGCTCTTGTAGGCGTGCGCACGTTTCACCTTTCCGTTCTTGGTAAGCTTAAAGCGCTTTTTGGCACCGGTGTGGGTCTTCAGCTTAGGCATTTTTGTTTCCTCCCTTAATATTGGTTGCGGGCTTCGGCGAAATAAACATCACCATGCTGCGGCCCTCGAGCTTCGGCTGTTTCTCGACGTTGCCGACCTCGGCCACCGCTTCGGTGAAACGCTTCATGATGCTCGTCCCCAGCTCGGGATGTGCCATCTCGCGGCCGCGGAATCGCAGGGACGCCTTCACCTTATCCCCGTCCTCAAGGAACTTGATGGCGCGGTTCACCTTGGTGTTGAAATCGTTAGTGTCGATGTTCAGCGAGAGGCGGACCTCCTTGATTTCGATCACCTTCTGATTTTTCCTTGCTTCCTTCTCCCGCTTCGCCTGCTCGAACTTATACTTGCCGTAGTCCATGATCTTGCAGACGGGCGGCGTGGCCTGAGGAGCGATCTTCACGAGGTCAAGGTTCTTTTCGATCGCCATGTTCTGGGCCGTCGCAAGCGGCACAACGCCGAGCTGTTCCCCCTCCGTGCCGACCAGACGCACTTCCTTGTCTCTGATCTCCTCATTGATGAGCAATTCCTTGCTGCTAATACGAAACACCTCCAAAGCCTTTTTTGCATTGAATTGAAAACGAGCGTGGGCAGAAACCGCCCACGCTCGTAAAATCAACCACAGTCTCCCCCGCAGGGGAAATCGCTATTGACCAGCCGCCCACCGGCGGCGAGGTGAGAACAGAAACTGCTCTACTTTGTTTACCGAATTATGATACCACGCGCATGCGCGGATGTCAACCCCTAAATGATGATTTCCCTGGACAGCGCGAAGGAATAGAGCACGCACTCCCTGACCGGCATGCCCAGCGCGCCGCCGAGCACCTTCCGGTAGAGCTCGAGCTGCACCCGGTAGCGTTCGACCAGCTCTGCGGGCGTCCTAACATGGTCGGTCTTGTAGTCGACGATCACCGCGCCGCCGTCTTCCGCGAAGACGCAGTCGGCCACGCCCTGGACCGCCGTTTTTCCGCCCGCGTCGAAGAGGTCGGTGTACGCCCCGAGCGTCTCCCTCCCCACCTCGGCCAGAAAGCGCAGCTCCCGCCACACCCTGTCCGCGCGGAAGATGCGCCCCGCCAGCGGCGAGCGGAAGAACGCCGCGAGCTTTCCCGCGTCGATGGCCTCCGCCTCCTGCCGGGAGAGGAAGCCCTCCCGCGCCATCCGTTCGAGCTCGGCGGCGACATCCTTTGCCGCCGCGCGGTAGTCGGAAAACTGCATGAACTTGTGGAGCGCGCTGCCACGCTGCGCGGCGGTGAGCCCCCGCTCCTGCAAAAAGGCGGGCCGTCCCGCGAAGCGGTAGCTTTTGGCGAGCTCCCCCTTGGAGATCTGCGAAACCGCCATCTTGGTGGGGATCCGCGTCTCGGGCGCGAAGGGATAGCGCCAGGCGAGCCGCCGCTCCAGCGCCCCGGTGAGCGCCGGGTCGGGCGGGGGCGGCGTCTCCCCCGCCGTCTCCCCCGCCGCGGGCGGGTCGCCCCCAACGGGCAGGACGGCGGCCGAAAACGCGGCCTGCGCCGGAACGGCGCCGGCCTCGACGCCGTACTGCGCCAGCAGTCCTGCCGCGCCGGGGTGGTGGACCGCCGCCATCAGGACCCAGTCGAGATAGCTCGCCGCGCCGCGCACCTGGTAGGGCGGCAGCTTGCCGTTCCCCTCCGGCGCGCAGGCCAGCCCCGCGAGCTTCTCCCCCGGCCTGGTGAGCGTCCCGGTCAGGATGAGCCGCTGCTTGGCGCGGGTGAGCGCCACATAGAGCACCCGCAGCTCCTCCGAGAGCATCGAGCGTTCGATCGCCAGCCGCAGCGCCTGCATCGGCACGGTGGAAAACTGCGTCTGCAATTTGGGGTCGCGGCGCACGCAGGCAAAGCCCAGCTCGGTGTGCAGCAGGGTCGTGCCGTTCAAATCCTGACGGTTGAACTGCTTGGCGCAGTCGCAGAGGAAGACGACGGGGAATTCCAGCCCCTTCGAGCGGTGGATGCTCATGATCCGCACCACTTCCGCCTGCTCCGACAGACTCGCCGCGGGCGCGAAGTCGCCTCCCCGCTCGATCAGCCGGTCGACGAACCCGACGAACCCCGAAAGCCCCCGGTAGCCGCTCGCGTGGTAGTCGCAGGCGTACTGCACGAGCAGCAGCAGGTTCGCGCGGCGGGAAGCGCCCATCCGCATCACCTGCGCCTTGGCAAGGCAGCCGCACTCGTCGTAGACGCGGCGGATGACCGCGTCGGCGGTCGCGCCCGCCGCGAACCGCCGCAGCCGCGCGAGCGTCCCGCAGAATTCCAGGCAGTGCGCGTCCCCCTCCCCGGCGCGCCTCTGCACCGCCGTGTAGAGGGGCGCGCGCCGGTCGGCAAGGCGGATATGCGCCATCTCGTCGGCGGTAAAGTCGAAGAGGGCGGACATCATCGCCGCCGCGAGGTCGACGTCGAGCAGGGGGTTGTCGATCACCCGCAGCAGCGCGACGACCGGCGCGACCTCCTTCGAGGTGAGAAAGCCGCTCTTCGGCTCCGCCCAGACGGGCACGCCCCTCTTTTGCAGCGCCTCCAGATAGGTCTGCGCCCGTCCGGAGGGGGAGCGCAGCAGGATGCAGACGTCCGACGGGCGGATCTTCCGCAGGGCGTCCCCCTCCGCGACGAGCTCCCCGCGCCCGAGCATCCCGGCGATCTCATCGGCGACGTAGTCCGCTTCGACCTGCGCGCGGGTCCGCTCCCCCGCGTAGCCCGTGAGGTCCAGAAGGCGCAGCCCGCATCCGGCGGGCGTCCCCTCGGGGAAGCTCCCGCCGGGGATGAGCGCCTCCTCCTCGTTGTAGTCGATCTCCCCGATCTCTTCGCTCATGAGCAGCGAAAACAAAAAGTTGATGCTCCCCGTCACCTCCGGCGCGCTGCGAAAGTTCTTCCCGAGCGTGATCTTCGCCGGGAACTGTTTGCCGTCGTAGGGGGCGTAGCGTTTTTTCTTCTCCATGAAGAGCTCGGGGCAGGCCTGGCGGAAGCGGTAGATGCTCTGCTTGACGTCCCCGACGAGGAAGAGGTTCCGCTCCTTCTGCGAGACGGCGCGGAAGATGATCTCCTGCGCCGCGTTGGTGTCCTGGAACTCGTCGACGAGCACCTCGTCGTAGCGCTCCGACACCGCCCGGGCGAGCGGGGTCTTGACGTACCCCTCCCCCGCGGGCCGCACGAGCAGCGCGATCGCGTACTGCTCCATATCGGAAAAATCCATCAGGTTTTTCTGCCGCTTCTGTTCGGTGAACGCCCGGTCGAACGCCTCCACCAGCTCGAAGAGGGTCTCCACCATCGGGCGCAGGTCGGCGACGTCCTCGGAGAACTCGGCCGCCGTGGCGCAGAACTGCCGGTCCCGCAGCGTCTCGACGATTCCCCGGACGCTCTTGCGCAGCGCCTGCGCCGCCCCCTTGCGGGGGTCGTCCCCCCGGACGGGGCGCAGCTTCTCAAAGACGAAGCTCCCCAGCCGCTTGCAAGTCCCGTCCCAGTCGCGCGCCGCGACCGATTCCCGCACCCGTTCGAGCTGCCGCAGGTCGGCACGCAGCGCGCCGCCGTAGGCGTTCGAGAGCGTCTCGTCCTCCTCCACGAGGGACAGCGCGCGCCCGCAGAGCGCGCAGGCGTGCCCGAGCGCGTCGGCGGCGTAGCCGAGGATGCACTTGCCCCAGATCGAATCGGCGACCGGCACCCCCTCATTATAATAGGAGAGCTTCGCCTCCATCCAGCCGTGGTAGAAGGGATGGGAGCGCACGAAGTCGTAGAGGGAGAAGAGGGTGGTAAAGACGCGGCTGTCATCCCGCCCGGTGCTGAGCAGCTCGACGAGGCGGGCAAACCGTCCGCCGTCCTCCCGCGCAAAGAATTCCTCCACCACGCCGCGCGCGCAGTCCCGCCGCAGGACCTCAAGCTCCTTCTCGTCCCCCGTGCGGATGTTGGAGGCGATGCCGAGCAGCTGGAAATTCTGCCGGATAAGCTCGCTGCAAAAGGCGTGGATCGTGCTGATCTGCGCCCGCCCGAGCAGCAGCTGCTGGCGGCGCAGGCGGGCGTTTTCGGGGTGTTCGGCGGCCAGCGCCGTCACCCGCGCCATGATCCGCTGCTTCATTTCGAGCGCCGCCGCGTTGGAAAAGGTCACGACGAGCAGCCGGTCGGCGTCGACCGGCTGCTCGGAGTCGAGGATGCGCCCTACCGCCCGTTCGACGAGCACCGCCGTCTTGCCCGAGCCCGCCGCCGCCGAGACGAGCACCGTCCCGCCGCGCGCCTCGATCGCGTCCCGCTGCCGGGGGGTCCACTGACGCTCAGCCATCCGCCTCATCCCCTTCCATCGCCTTGAGCGCGGCCGCGCGGTCCAGCTCCGCGAGCTTTCTCACCGCGTCGGAATCCTCATGCCCGCAGACCGCGTGGTAGTCGCACCAGTCGCACGGCCGGTAGTCGCTCAGCCCGTCGACCGGCGCCGCGTCGATCTTCCCGCCCGCGAGGCTGTCCGCCAGCTCAATGAGCAGCCGCTCGACCTGCCGCCGGATGGTCCCCATCTGTTCGAGGGTAGCGAGCTGGCTGTGCGCGTCGAAGGAGCCGTCCTTTTTCGTCCTGACGGGGATATAGAGCCCCGCGAGGCCCGGCTCCATCGCCGAGAGGACCTCCCGGTCCTCCAGCAGGATGCCGTTCATCCGCAGGCGTTTCTGCTGTTCCGCGCGCACCTCGCCCTCCGTGGCGCCCCGCTCCGCCGAAACGACGCTGTCGCGCGCGGGCATGTAGAGCACGCCCGCCGGGACCGCACCGCCCCCGGGCGCGTTCTCGCAGATCGAAAAGAGGTAGATGAGCATCTGCATGTTGAGCCCGTAACAGACGTCCGAGAGGTTGAAGCTCTTGTGTCCCGATTTGTAGTCGACGACCCGCACATAGCGGACCCCCTCCCGCTCGAGGACGTCCATCCGGTCAACGATCCCCTCGACGATCACCCGCGTGCCGTCCGGGGCGCACAGGTCGAGGGGCTTCATCTCCGCTTCGAGATTGATCGGCAGCTCGAAGGCCGCCGGCTCAAACTCGCTCTGGGCGAATTCCATCGCCAGCCGCCGCAGCAGCCGCACAAGGGTGCCCACCAGCCGCCGGAAGAGGTACCGGAAGCGCGCGGGCATCTCGTCGAGGTTTGCGATCTTGGCGGAGAGGTCCGTCTCGATGATCTCGGTGACCTCCCGCTCCAGCCGCGCGTCGTCGAGCGCGGAAAGCCCCCGCCCGCCGTATTTTTTCACCATCTTTTCGAGCACGAGGTGGATGAGGGAGCCCGACTCGATCGGGTTGAACTCCACTCTGCGGCGGGGGCTGATCCGCAGGCCCGCCTTGCAGAAATAGGAAAACGGGCACTGGTAATACTGCTCGGCGCGCGACGGGGAGATGCGCACCTGCGCGCCGAAGAGGGCGCGCGCCGCCGCGCGGTCGTTCAGGGAAAATCCCCTCGTCCCGGCGCACCGCGCGAGCGCCTCCATCCGCGCGGGCTCCCGCGCGGAAAACCACGCGCGCAGGGACGCCTCGGCGGGCGTCCGTTCCCGCCAGCCGCGCGCCAGCTCGTCAAAGGCGGTGCGCTCGTTGGCCACCCGCCCGAGCGGCCCCTCAAGAGAGGACTCCACCGGGCATCCGGTCAGCGCGCGCACCCGGTCAAGCGCGGACGAAGGGGCGAGCGCCGCCCCCGCCGTATCCCGCAGCGGCCAGCTGACGCACAGCCGCTCGGACGCCTGCGTGAGCGCGAAATAGACATAATACCGCTCGAAGAGCGCCGTCTGTCCCGGCGTGCGCAGCAGGTCGACCCCGCGCGCCTTGAGCAGGTCGCGCTCGGCGGCGGAAAAGATGCCCGCCGACGTCTCCCAGCGCGGGAAGACCCCCTCGTTGAAGCCGATCACAAAGGCGGCGCGCGGACTGTCCGGCCGGATGCGGTCGGCCGCGCCGACGATCACCTGGTCGATCGTCTGGGGGATGAGCCCGATGTCGGCGGCGGAAATCCCCATGCGCAGCAGATCGATCAGCCGCCCAAGCGGCAGGCGCACGTCGGCGAGCGCCCCGCCGAACACGTCGAGCAGCCCGAGCAACGCCTCCCACACCTGCGCGGACATCTCGAGGAAGCGTTTCTGCTCCCCCTCCTCCATCCCGGCGGCGGCCTCCTGAAGGTGCTCCGCCGCCTTCACCCGCTCGAGCCACCCGAACGCCGCCGCGGCAAAGCCGCGCCCGTCGCAGTCGGCAAGCTCGCGCCGCAGCGTCACGAGCGGGCCGGCCAGCTTTCGGCGGGTCTCGTTGATCCGTCCCAGCCGTTCCGCCTGCTCCTCGGTGAAGCCCTCCGACATCCCGTCGGGGTTGTTGGTGAAGTCCGCCCGCCACGCCGCGCCCGAGACCCCCCAGACGAAGCAGTAGTTCTCCAGTTCCCCCGCTTCGGCCGGGCCGATACCGGTGACGCAATTTTTGGCGAGCGCGAGCAGGTGTTCGGAATCGAACCCGCTGCGCGCCGCGTCGAGCGCGGCCAGCAGCCCCGCCGCGAACGGGTGCACCTGGATATCTGCCCGCAGATCGGCGAAGAAGGGGATCTCATAGCGCGTGAAGACCGTCTCGAGCGGCACGAGGTAGCGGTCGAGGTCCCGCCCGATCACCGCGATGTCGCGGTAGCGGCAGCCCTCCTCCCGCACGAGCGCGCAGATGCGCGAGGCGACGAACTCCAGCTCGTCGTAGAGGTCCTCGCACGCAGCGAGCTTCACCCCCTCATGCGTTTCGCACCCCTCTGGCGCGGCGTCGGAAAAGGCTACGGCGATGTGCGCGAGCGCCGGCCGCGCGAACCGCCGGGGCTCCCGCAGGACGACCGGCGCCGCGACGGGGACCCCCGCCGCCTTCGCGTCGCGCACCAGCCGGTTGGCGGTCTGCGCGGCCGCGGCGAACGCGCCCGTCTCGTCGGCGCAGGAAAGGCCGTCGCAGGGCAGCGCCGCCCACACCGCCGGGCTCCCCTCCAGGATCCGTCCGAGCAGCTTCCACTCCGCGCCCATGAACGCCATGAACCCGTCGATAAAGACGCTGTACTCCGCGAAGAACCCCCGCCCCTCGAGCTTCCGGCAGGCGCGGCGCAGGCTGTCGTCCGGGTCGCAGTAGCCGCGCTCGATCAGCGCCTGGTAGGCGTCGAAGATGAGCGCCACGTCGGAGAGCTTGTCCCGCAGGTCCTCCGACGCGTCCGCCGCCGCGGCGCGCAGTGTTTCGGGGTCCGCGCCCGCGGTCTTGAGCTCGCCGACCGCCTCGCACATCGTGGCGGCGAACGCCGCGCCCGAGACGTTTTTGCGGTAGGCGCGCAGCTCCCCGCCGATCTCGCCGAGCGCGACGCTCATGAGCAGCACCTTGGCCGTCTCGTCGAGGTGCACCCCCGCCAGCCCTCCGTACTCCCGGAAAATCCGGTCGCAGAGGCGTGTAAAGCTCAGCACCTCCACAGACAGCGCGTCCTTCGCGCCGAGCCTCCGGTAGAGGGCCTTCTCGCTCTCGAACGAATACTGCTCGGGCACCAGCAGGACCGCCTTTCCGCCGCCGCGCACGCACTCCGCGATCTTCTCGTGCAGCAGCGCCGTCTTGCCGGTGCCGGCCGCGCCCAGGATCAGATGCAGCATCCGTTCCACCTCCATTCATGCTTCCTATTCTACCACAATCCCCGCCCGGCGGACAAGCGGGCGGGGATTTTTCCCGCCCGCGCCTTTTCCCCGGAAATGCCGCGCCCGGCGGGCATGGAAACGGCCCGGAAGGAAATTCCTTCCGGGCCGCGAGTCCGGGCCGCCTCTCAGAGGCTCATGCCCAGCTTGATGGCGCGCATGTTCGGCTCGAGCAGGTGCTGCTTTTTGGGCGGCACGCACTTGGCCACGGCCGCCTCGACCGTCTCCAGCGACGCGAATTTCGCCTCCTGCAGGACCTTGCCGAGCAGAATGTTGTTGGAGAGCCCCTTGAGGCCCTCGGAATCCGCCTTTTCGGTGGCGGGGACGTAGAAGCAGCTGATGTCGGTGCGGTCGCTCTTCTTGGCGATGAGCGAGCTGTCCACCACGGCGATGCCGCCCGGGGCGACCTTGTCGATGAACTTGTCGTAGGAGGGCAGGTTCATCGCGACGAGCACGTCGGGGTTGAGCACCAGCGGGGAACCGATCGGCTCGTCGGAGATGCACACCGAGCAGTTGGCGGTGCCGCCGCGCATCTCGGGCCCATAGGAGGGCAGCCAGGAGACGTATTGATCCTCGATGAGCCCGGAATAGGCCATGATCTTTCCGGCGAACAGGACGCCCTGGCCGCCGAAGCCTGCGAGCAGGATACTCAGCATTACGGACGCACCCCCTTCTCCGTCTTATCGGTGTAGACGCCCAGCGGGTAGTAGGGCATCATGTTGTCACGCAGCCACTGGAGCGCCTCCGAGGGGGTAAGGCCCCAGTTGGTCGGGCAGGCGGAGAGCACCTCGACGATCGAGAAGCCCTTCTTTTCCACCTGGCATTTGAACGCCTTCTTGATCGCGGCGCCCGCCTTGCGGATGTTGGGGACGCTGTCCACCGAGACGCGCTCGGCGTAGGCCACGCCGTCGAGGGTGGAGAGCATCTCGCACACATGGATCGGGAAGCCGGAGTAGGACACGTCGCGGCCGTAGGGGGTCGTTTGGGTGACCTGCCCGGGCAGGGTGGTCGGGGCCATCTGGCCGCCGGTCATGCCGTAGATCGCGTTGTTGACGAAGATAATCGTGATGTTTTCGCCGCGGGTCGCGGAGTGGACCGTCTCGGCGGTGCCGATGGCGGCGAGGTCGCCGTCGCCCTGGTAGGTGAAGACGACGCTGTCGGGCAGCGAACGCTTGACGCCCGTCGCGATCGCGGGGGCGCGGCCGTGCGCGGCCTCAATCATGTCGCAGCCGAAATAGTTGTACGCCATGACCGAGCAGCCGACCGGCGCGATGCCGATCGTGCGGCCTTCGATATCGAGCTCGTCGAGCGCCTGCGCGACCAGCTTATGGATGATGCCGTGGGTGCAGCCGGGGCAATAGTGGGTGCTGACATCCAGCAGCGCGTGGGGTCTTTGATAGACGACGGCCATTACCGGTCACCTCCTGCCATTTTTTCGATTTCGGAGAGCACCTCGGCGGGGGTCGGGATGACGCCGCCGGTGCGTCCGAAGAAGGACACGGGCGCCCTGCCGTTCACGGCGATGCGCACGTCGTCCACCATCTGGCCCATGCTCATCTCGACGCTCAAAAACGCCTTCGCGCCGCGCTCGGCCGCCTTTTCGATCGGCGCGTACGGATACGGCCAGAGGGTCAGCGGGCGGATGAGACCGACCTTGATCCCCTTTTCCCGCGCGGAGTTGACCGAACTGCGGACGATGCGGGAGGTCGCGCCGTAGGCGACGACGACGTATTCCGCGTCCTCCATGAGGTACTCCTCGCAGCGGGTGTGCTTCGCCTTGACCTCCTCATAGCGCTGGAAGCGCTCGAGGATTTTGGCTTCCAGCTCCTCCGGCTGGAGGTAGAGGGAGTTGACGATGTGGTGGGCGCGCTTGTGCTGGTGGCCGCTGGTCGACCAGCCGCTCTTGTCGTAGGTCTTGACCTGCTTTTCGGGGAAGGAGATCGGCTCCATCATCTGGCCGAGCATCCCGTCCGCAAGGATCATCGCGGGCATGCGGTAGCAGTCGGCGAGGTCGAACGCGTCAAACACCATGTCGACCATCTCCTGGATGGAGGAGGGGGCGAAGACGAGCACATGCAGGTCGCCGTGGCCGGGGGCGCGGGTGGCCTGCCAGTAGTCGGCCTGGGAGGGCTGGATGCCGCCGAGCCCCGGGCTTCCGCGCTGGACGTTGACGATCAGGCAGGGCAGGTCGGAGCCCGCCAGGTAGGAGATCCCCTCCGATTTGAGGGAGATGCCCGGGGAGGAGGAGGAGGTCATGGCGCGCACGCCCGCGGAGGCCGCGCCGTAGACCATGTTGATCGCGGCGATCTCCGACTCCGCCTGCATATATGTACCGCCGATCTTGGGCATCTTTTTGGCCATATACGCCGCGACTTCCGTCTGCGGGGTGATGGGGTAGCCGAAGAAATGGTGGCAGCCCGCCTGGATCGCCGCTTCCGCGAGCGCCTCATTCCCCTTCATTAACATTTTTTGCGTGGATGACATAACTTCACTGCCTTTCGTGGATCAATTCTGTTTGAGGCCGCTATTTCTCAACGGTAATTGCACAGTCGGGGCACATCGTCGCGCACATCGCGCAGCCGATGCAGCTCTCCATATCCGTCACGGTAGCGGGATGGTACCCTTTTCCGTTCAGTACCGATTTATCCAGAAAAACGATCTTCTTCGGGCAGACTTCCACACACAGGCCGCAGCCTTTACAGATGTCACGGTTCACCGTCATCTTTGCCATTGAAAACACCTCCTTAACTCTATACCGCCGCGGGGCCTCTAGACTTCCCACGGTTTTTTTACATAAATATCCACCGGATAGATCTCCCGGCCGGGCAGCTTCTCCCCCACCCCGGCGGCGAGCTTTTTCCACGCCGTCGTGCAGAGCACGGGGATGCCGTACCGACGCGCCGTCTCCTCGGCGTATCCCGCCGACGAAACGATGTCGTCCGCCGTCGTGATGTCCGCGAGGTTGGAGTTGTTGACCACCGCCGTCACCTCCAGCCGGGCCTTCCGCTCGATCTCCCCGAGGATCTCGGCGGCCTCCTCGCTCGTCCGGGTGAGATAGCGGTAGGCGTTCACGACGTAGAGCACGTCGCATCCGCCCGCCTCTCTGATCATGGCGCTGTAGCGGCCGAGCGCGGCCGCGCCCGCGTCGTCGCCGCCCACGTCGATCACCAGCGTCTTATCCGATTCGATGACGGCGTCCAGGCGCCCGTCAAGGGCGGGCACGTCGAGGTTGGACCGCGCGTAGACGGGCGCGATCAGCCCGATCCCCTTCTCCTCCAGCAGCGCGCCGAAATCGGCGCTGCGGAAATAGGGGTTTACAATGTCGAGGTCGACGAGGATCACGTCCCGGCCGGCGGCCTTCAGGTCCACCGCGAGGTTGACCGAAAAATTGGTCTTTCCGCTGCCGTAGTGACCGACGACCACGACGATCCGTTTGAGATTGGTCAGCATAGGCGCTCCCTTCTGCGAAAGCGTTAAGTTTGATTATAGCATTCTGCATGATTATTCACAAGGCAACGAAAGAATTTCCAGCTTTTCCACAAATGCGCTTTAAAATACTGCATCAATAAAGTATGAAATGTACAAAACCAGTTCATGCAAAAGCAACTGGAAAAAGTATATAAAAAAACCTTCCCGCAATCCGGGAAGGTCGTGAAAATCGTCCCTAAATTGCTACTTTTTCTTCTTTGCGGACAGTACGACATAGATAATAATAAGGATTACGGATACCACAAGAAGCCCGCCCATAATCGGCAGGAGCATCCCGGAACCGTCGCCCGTATTCGGAATGAGCGCGAAAGAAGGGGTAGCGAGGCAGACCGCACAGCAAAGCGCGGCCAGCATCGAAGCGATTCTCTTGGAAATCCGGTTGAACATATGCCAAAAGCCTCCGAAAAGGTAGTAAAGACTGCATTGCCCTGATAGATTCTAATTATACGCATATTTTCCCCGCTGTCAACAGAAATTCTGCAACTTTTGAAATCCGCCCTTGCATTGGATTGGGGAATTTTGTATAATAATGGGTAAGTTTTGCAGCTCATCACTGCGGCAATGAGCAAAAGCGCCCCATCCGACATCCAAGCACGAAAATGAGGAGGAACCGCCATGCAGCTTGACATCGGCATCCTGATCGCATTCATCATCTATTTCGCCCTGATGGTGTGGATCGGCTTCTATTTCTACCGCAAGTCCAACAACATCTCCGACTATTTCCTCGGAGGCCGGAGCCTCGGGAGCTGGGTCACCGCGCTGAGCGCGCAGGCCTCCGACATGTCCGGCTGGCTGCTGCTCGGGCTTCCCGCCGCGGCCTTCTGGTCGGGGCTCTCCGCCGCGTGGATCGCCATCGGCCTCGCGCTCGGCACCTATTTCAACTGGAAGCTCGTCGCCGTGCGCCTGCGCAAGTTCACCTACGTCGCCGACGACTCGATCACCATCCCGCAGTATCTGCAAAACCGCTTTTGCAGCAAGTCCACCGCGATCCGAAGCGTCTGCGCAGTGATCATCTTCGTCTTTTTCCTCGTCTACACCGCTTCCGCCTTCAGCACCGGCGCGAAGCTTTTCCAGTACGTCTTCCACTTCGACTACGTCGTGGCGCTGACCGTCGGCGCGGTCATCATCATCTCCTACACCTTCCTCGGCGGCTTTTTGGCCGCCTGCTGGACCGACTTCATCCAGGGGATGCTGATGTTCGCCGCGCTCATCATCGTGCCGGTCGCCGCCGCCTTCACCACCTCGGGCATCTCCCCCGAGCTGATCGCGGGCTTCGGAGGCCCCAACTACCTCAACCTCTTCGCCGACGCGTCCGGCAGGGTCGCGCTCGTCACGATCGTCTCCGGCCTCGTCTGGGGCCTCGGGTACTTCGGCATGCCGCACATCCTCGTGCGCTTCATGGCGATCAAGGACAGCTCGATGATCAAAAAGAGCCGCATCATCGCGATGGTCTGGGTGCTCATCTCCCTTTGCGCGGCCGTCTTCGTCGGCATCGTGGGCATCGCCTTCCTCGGCGGGCGGGGCGTCTACGCCGACGTGGGCGCGGCGGAGGTCATCTTCATGGACCTCGTCACCCGCCTCTTCCCCGGCTTCATCGCGGGCATCCTGCTCTCCGCCATCCTCGCCGCCGCGATGAGCACCGCCGATTCCCAGCTGCTCGTCGCCGCCTCCGCGGTCTCCAACGACTTCTACAAGGCGCTCTTCCGCAAGAACGCCTCCGACAGGGAACTCATGTGGGTCTCCCGCACCGCCGTCATGGTGATCGCCGTCGTCGCCTACCTGCTCGCGCTCGATCCGAACAGCTCGGTCATGGGGCTCGTCTCCTATGCGTGGGCGGGCTTTGGCTCCTCCTTCGGGCCGGTCATCCTGCTCTCCCTCTTCTGGAAGCGGCTGACCATGAAGGGCGCGGTCGCCGGCATGGTGGTCGGCGGGCTGACCGTCGTGCTGTGGGAAAACGTCCCCGTGCTGGCGGGCACCGGGCTTTACTCCCTCGCCCCCGGCTTCGCCCTCGCGCTCGCCGTGATCGTGGCCGTCTCCCTCCTCGACAGGGAGCCCTCCAAAGAGGTCCAGGACCTCTTCGAGCGCGCGAAGGCCGCGCGGATCTGACTTCACAAAAGCCCCGGGAACGCGGCGCGTTCCCGGGGCTTTTTCTCTGTTTTTCCGCTCAGTAGCCGAGCTGCTCGCCGACGATGATCACCTTGACGCGGCCCTTCACCTTCTGCTGGGACATCACGACATAGTCGCAGCAGATGCGGTCGTCGCTGTGGCAGTCGCGGCAGATGCCGAGCACCTTGCAGGGGGTGCGCCGGTCGAGGCGGGTCGCGTTGGCGGGCGCGGCGGTGTCCCGCATGCGCACCCGCGCCGCCTCGAGGTCGGGCACGATCTTGTTGTAGCCCACGACGACGATCACGCTTTTGGGGCCGTAGATCATCGCGGCCACGCGGTTGCCGATGCCGTCGACGTTATAGAGCTCCCCCGCCTCGGTGACGGCGTTGCTGCTGCAAAAATAGGTGTCGCAGGAGAACGCCTCCCGCTGGATCTTTTCGGGGTCCGCGCCCTTCGCCTCCCGGTCGAGGCAGCGGTAGGCCCCCGAGCGCAGCAGCTCCTTGATCCCGCTCTCCGCGAGGGTCATCGAGCCGCCCCATGAGACCGACTGTCCCTCGGGGCAGAGCTCCTTCACGAGCGCGACCGCCTCCGCGCAGGTCTTGACATAGTAGGCGTCCATCTTGTTGTTTTGCAGATTGCCGATCGTCCGGTTGATCTTCTTTTCGAGTACCGCGCTGACATTTGCGTCCATGCTACCCCTCCGTCCAGCTTGTTGGTCCACTTTTATTTTACCGCGCCCGCCGCCGCATTGCAATCGCCGGGGCCAAAGAAAAAGGGCTCGAGGTCGGCCGGGGACTCCGCCACGTAGCAGCAGCCCAGCTCCTCCGCCTGTTCCGGAAGGAGCCCGAAGCCGTAGGCCGCCCCGACAAAATCGATCCCCGCCGTGATCGCGCCGTCCGCGTCGTAGACCGAGTCCCCGATGAGCACGACGCGGGACTTGTCCGTCCAACCGAGCCGGTCGAGCGCGGTTTCGATGATGTCCTTCTTGGTGATCGCGCCCTTCTCGTCGTTACGGTTGCCGATGCAGGTGTCGATCAGGTGGTCGATCCCGAGGTATTCCAGCAGGTGCCGGGCGGTCTTTTCGGGCTTGAGGGTCGCGACGCCCGTTTTGATTCCCCGCTCCCGCAGACGGCCGAGCAGTTCGGGCAGCCCGTCGTACACCTTCGAGAGGTAGCAGCCCCCCGCCTCGTAGTCCTCCCGGAAGAGCCACACCGCCTTTTCCGCGTCCTCGTCCGACATGCCGGTGTAGGTCTTGAGGGAGTAGACGATCGGCGGGCCGATAAACTTGCGCAGGACCTCTTCGCCGGGCACCGGGCGGCCCATCCGCTCGAACATCCGGCCAAGCGACCGGAAGAGGCCGGGCGAGCTGTCCACGAGCGTCCCGTCAAAGTCCCAGAGCACCACCTGATATTTCATCCGCTTCATCCTATCTGCTGCCGCAATATTTTTGATCAGCACCAGTATACCATACGCGCCCCGCCGAAATCAATCGGGGGCAGCGCGCAAAACCGGCCCCGGCATAAGCCGGGGCCGGTTTTCGCATTCTCTTTTTCCGGGCGTTTCAGAAGCTGCGGCCGGAGCCGCCGCCGCCGAAGCCGCCTCCACCGCCGGAGAAGCCGCCCCCGCCGCCGAAGCCGCCGCCTCCGGAAAACCCGCCTCCGCCGCCGAACCCGCCGCCGAAGAAGCCCCCGATGAACGGCCCGCCGTGGAAGTCGTCGTCATCCCAATGCCGGCGCCCGCGGTGACGGCCGCCGCGCATGAAGAGCATCACGACCGCGATCATGACAAAGAAGACCACGAGCGCCCCGGCGAAGTTTCCCTCGCGGGAATCCTCCCCATAGTCGCGCGGCTCGTAACCGGGCAGCGCCTCGAGACCATACTCCACCATCGTCTCGGAGAGCAGGGCGCTGTAGAGCTCGCGGGTCCCCGCGTCAAAGTCGCCCGCCTTGTAGCTCTCGAGCGCGTAGGCGTCGATCATGCGGCCGACCTTCGCGTCGTTGAGCGCGCCCTCCAGACCCCGCCCCACCTCGACGCGGATCTCCCCGTCGTCGGGCGCGAGCAGAAGGAGCAGGCCGTTGTCCTTCTCCCCGTCGCCGATGCCCCACTGGCGGCCCACGTTCAGCGCATAGGACGCCGGGTCCTCGCCGTCGAGCGACCGCACCGTCAGCACGACGATCTGCGCGCCCGTCTCCTGCGCAAGGGAGGCGGACTGCTCCATGATATACGCTTTGGTATCCGGCGAAAGCACGCCGGCATAGTCGTTTACAAAGAAGTCGCTGGTCGGGCTCGGATAGGCGGCGCCGCAGAGCGCCGCCGCCACAAGCAGGAGCGCCGCGAGAATGGCTGCTGTCTTTTTCATGCCCGTCCCTCTCCGCTTACGCGCCGAAATCCACGTCCGGCGCAGACTGCGCCGACTCGGGCGCGGTGAAGTACTCCGCCTTCTCGAATCCGAACATGCCGGCGACCAGGCGGTTCGGGAAGGTGATGATCCTGCTGTTGTAGCTCTTGACCGCGTCGTTGTAGTCGTTGCGCGCGACCGAGATGCGGTTCTCGGTGCCCGCGAGCTCATCCATCAGCGAGATATACCCCTGGCTCGACTGGATCTCCGGATAGTTCTCCACGACCATCAGCAGCCGGGAGAGCGCGCTGGAGAGATTGTCGTTGGCCGCGGCCAGCTCCTCCATCCCCATGCCCTGCGCGCCCGCCAGCTGCGCGCGCGCCTCGGTGACGCTGTCGATGACCGACTGCTCCTGCGCCGCCAGCCCCTTGACCGTGTTGACGAGGTTGGGGATCAGGTCGGCCCTGCGCTGAAGCTGGGTCTGGATCGCCGCCTGCTGGGTGTCGACGTTTTCGCGCGCCGCGGCGATGCCGTTATACCCCCCGACAAGGGAGACGCCGATGATCACGATGATCGCGAGAACCGCGATCAGGACGACCACGCCGGTAGACATTTTTTTCATCTTATCGTTCCTTTCTTTTGGCCTGCCACCATCCTAGCACAACCCGGTGTCCCGTACAAGCGGGCCGCCCGTGAATTCACGAATCCGTCACAGACCGTTCATTTTCCCAGTTCGCGGACCATCTGGACATAGGGCAGCTCTTCGTAGCCGAGGCGGCCGTAGAGCCTGCGCGCGCCTTCGTTATCCGGCTCCACCTCGAGGCGGAAGCGCGCCGCCCTCCCCGCATAGTATTCGCTGACAAAGGAAAAATACGCGCTGCCGAGCCCCTTCCCCTGGAATTCGGGACGCAGGTAGAGCTCCTCGAGCAGCACGACCATGCCGCCCGCCTCGGTCGACCAGGTGAGGGACACCTGCCCGTAGCCGGCGAGCTTCCCCTCCTGCTCGAGGAGGAAGACGTCCACATAGGGGCTGTCCGAGACCGCCTGCTCGTAGGTGCGTTCAAAAAAATGCGCCGGGACGGGGTGCAGCACGGCCGGCGAATGGTAAAATTCATCGAGCAGCGTGAGAAAATCCGTTTTGTCCTGCGGGGTCAGCTTCCTGATCATGTTATTCATGCTCCTGTTCCTTGATGTTTGGCAACAGTATACCCAATTCCGTCCCGTTTTGCAACTCCGCCCGGACGTCCCCGGCCTCCCTTGCCAATTCCGCCCACCCGTGCTATAATGTTGCCAACGGGAAATATCCGGTACAATTTCATCGCCTGCGTCCAAGGGGGCTCCCGCGGATCAAGGCTTTTCAGGCAAATCGTTCTAAAGCGCGCGGGTTCGGCCCGGCGGAGAAGGCGGTGGTATTTTTGTGCTGCAAACGCGGCGCCGCGCCTTTGGGGACGCGGCGCTTTTTTTGGCGGCGGAGACGCGGCCGCTTCGGAAAGGAAGGCTGACGGATGGAAACAAGAATCGCCCTGATCGGCATCATCGTGGAGGACATGCGGGCGGCGGACCGGCTCAACGCCATCCTGCACGAATTCGCGGGCTGCATCGTCGGACGGATGGGCATCCCCTACCACGCGAAAGACGTCAGCATCATCAGCGTGGTCGTCGACGCGCCGAACAACGTGATCAGCTCCCTTTCGGGCAAGCTCGGGATGCTCCCCGGCGTCAGCATAAAGACGGTCTATTCCAAGGCAGGAGGTCCCCCGCATGACGCTGATTGACACGGTTTCCGGGCTGGCAGGGCTTCTCACTTTACAGGACTTCTCCCCCGTCTACCGCATGGCCGACCGGGTCCGTCGGGAGGCGGTCGGGGACGTGGTGCACATCCGCGCCATCCTCGAATTCTCCAACCACTGCAGGCGGCAGTGCCGCTATTGCGGGCTCAACAGCAGGAACGCGGCCTGCGACCGCTACCGCATGACGCCGGAGGAGATGGTTGATTCCGCCCGCGCCGCCTGGGAGGCGGGCTACAAAACGATCGTGCTCCAGTCGGGCGAGGACCCGTTTTTTACCTCCGCGCTGCTCGGGGAGATCGTCCGGGAGATCAAGCGGACGGGACTGGCGGTGACGGTGAGCTGCGGCGAGATGCCGCGGGAGGACTACGCGCACCTGCGGGCGTGCGGAGCCGACCGCTACCTGCTCAAGCACGAGACCGCCGACCCCGTCCTCTATGATTCGCTGCACCCCTGCGGCACCCTCTCCGAGCGGGTCGCCTGCCTGAAAACCCTCAAGGCCCTCGGGTTCGAGACGGGCAGCGGGTTCATGATCGGGCTGCCCGGCCAGACGAACGAGACGGTCGCGCGCGACCTGCTGCTGCTGCGCGAGATCGGCTGCGACATGGCGGGCATCGGGCCCTTCATCCCCCACCCGGACACGCCGCTGCGGGACCTGCCGCACGGGAGCACCGAGCTCACCAAGCGGGCGGTCGCGCTCGCGCGGCTGCTGCTGCCGAAGGCGAACCTGCCCGCCACCACCTCCCTCGGGGTGATCGACGGGAAGGAAAAAAACGACGTCTTCTCCTGCGGGGCGAACGTCATCATGCGCAAGGTGACGCCCGACGCCTACAAGCAGAAATATGAAATCTATCCCGCCGCGCTCGGACATACCGATATCAAGGCCGAGCGCGCCGAGCTGGAAAATATGATCCGCGGTCTGGGAAAAATACCGCAGTAAAGAAAGGTTGAATGAAAATGTACAATCCGAAGTCGAAGGTCGCAACCGAATTTATCGACGACGCTGAGATCAGGGAGACGCTCGAGTACGCCGAACAGAACAAGGCGAATTTCCCCCTCATCGATCAGATTCTGGAGAAGGCCGCAACGCTGAAGGGCCTCTCCCACCGCGAGGCGGCGGTGCTTCTCGAATGTGAAGACCCCGCCTACATAGAAAAAATCTACGCGCTCGCGATGGACATCAAGAAGAAAAACTACGGCAACCGCATCGTCATGTTCGCCCCCCTCTACCTCTCCAACTACTGCGTCAACGAGTGCCGCTACTGCCCCTACCACCACCACAACAAGCACATCGCCCGCAAGCAGCTCTCCCAGGAGGACATCGTGCGGGAGGTCGTCGCGCTCCAGGACATGGGCCACAAGCGCCTCGCGCTCGAGACGGGCGAGGACCCCGTCAACTGCCCGATCGAATACGTGCTCGAGAGCATCAAGACGATCTACGGCATCAAGCACAAAAACGGCGCGATCCGCCGCGTGAACGTCAACATCGCCGCCACGACGGTCGAAAACTACCGCCGCCTCAAGGAGGCGGGCATCGGGACGTATATCCTCTTCCAGGAGACCTATAATAAAGAGTCCTACGAATACCTGCACCCGGCGGGGCCGAAGAGCAACTACGCCTACCACACCGAGGCGATGGACCGCGCGATGGAGGGCGGCATCGACGACGTGGGCTGCGGCGTGCTCTTTGGGCTCAACCTCTATAAATACGACTTTGTCGGCCTGCTCATGCACGCCGAGCACCTCGAGGCGGTCTTCGGCGTCGGCCCGCACACGATCAGCGTGCCCCGCGTGCGCACCGCCGACGACATCGACCCCGACGAGTTCAACAACGCCATCTCGGACGAGATCTTCCAGAAGATCGTCGCCGTGCTGCGTGTCGCCGTCCCCTACACCGGCATGATCATCTCGACGCGTGAATCGCAGAGGACCCGCGAAAAGGTGCTCCACCTGGGCATCTCGCAGATCTCCGGCGCCTCCCGGACGAGCGTCGGCGGCTACGCCGAGGCCGAGGAGGAGAACTCCGCCCAGTTCGACGTCAGCGACAACCGCACCCTCGACGAGGTGGTTGGCTGGCTGCTCGACCTCGGCCACATCCCGAGCTTCTGCACCGCCTGCTACCGTGAGGGACGCACCGGCGACCGGTTCATGACCCTTGTCAAAAATCAGCAGATCGGCAACTGCTGCGACCCCAACGCGCTCATGACCCTCAAGGAGTACCTCGAGGACTATGCCTCCCCCGAGACGAAGGCCAAGGGCGAAAAGATGATCGCGGACACGATCCCCCTCATCCCCAACGAGAAGGTCCGCCGCCTCACCGTGGAGCACCTGGCGGACATCGCCGCGGGCAAGCGCGATTTTCGGTTCTGACCGGGCCGTCCGCCCCCGTCAATGGCGCCGGGGACGGACACGAAACCGCATCATATAAAAGGAGTGCCATTCCATGAGCCTGACAACAACCCCCAGCGCCAACCGGCTGCACATCGGCATCTTCGGCAAGCGCAACAGCGGCAAATCCTCCCTTATCAACGCGATCACCAACCAGGACACCGCCCTCACCTCCGAGGTCGCGGGCACGACGACCGACCCCGTCTACAAGGCGATGGAGATCCACGGCATCGGGCCCTGCATGCTGATCGACACCGCCGGCTTCGACGACGAGGGGGAGCTCGGCGCGCTGCGCGTCCGGCGCACGCGCGACGCGCTCGAAAAGACCGACGTGGCGATCGTCGTCTTCTGCGAGGCGGACGTCTCTCTGGAGGCCGACTGGATCGGGGCGCTGCAGGAACGCGGCACGCCGGTCGTCGCCGTCATCAACAAGGCCGATCTGCTCGGCAACGTCTCCGAGATCGCCAGGGCGATCCATGACGCGTTCTCCCTCTTCCCCATCGTCGTCTCCGCAAAGGAGCGCACCGGCGTCAAGGACGTGATCGAGGCGGTCATCCGCCAGCTGCCCGAGGACTACGAAAAAAAGAGCATCACCGCCGGGCTCGTCGGCGAGGGGGACGTCGTCCTGCTCGTCATGCCGCAGGACATCCAGGCGCCCAAGGGCCGCCTCATCCTGCCGCAGGTGCAGACGATCCGCGACCTGCTCGACAACCGCTGCGTCGTGCTGTCGGTCACGGCCGACAAGCTCGACGAGGGCCTCGCGGCCCTGCGGGTGCCGCCCCGCCTCATCATCACCGACTCGCAGGTCTTCCCCGCCGTCTACCAGAAAAAGCCGCCCGAAAGCCTGCTCACCTCCTTTTCGGTGCTGATGGCGGCCGTCAAGGGGGACATCGCCTCCTTCGTCGAGGGGGCCGCCGCGATCGACGCGCTCACCCCCGATTCCCGCGTGCTCATCGCCGAGGCCTGCACCCACGCCCCCCTCGAAGAGGACATCGGGCGCGTCAAGCTCCCCCGCCTGCTGCGCAGGCGGGTGGGCGAAGCCTTGGAAGTCGACGTGGTCAGCGGCCCCGACTTTCCGGAGGATCTCAGCGGCTACAATCTGATCATCCACTGCGGCGCCTGCATGTTCAACCGCCGCTACGTCCTCTCCCGCATCGAACGGGCCCGCGCGGCGGGGGTCCCGATCACCAACTACGGGGTCGCGCTCGCCAAGCTCGGCGGCATCCTCGACAAGATCAGCTACCGCTGAATCGCAACCGTGCAGCATCCTGCAAAAAGGCCGCCGAAGGCGGCCTTTTTCTGCACGGATATTTGCATTTTTCCCCTCCGCAGCCGGTAAATTTGGGCGGATTCTGCAAGACTTTCCTGGAAAAGATGCAAATGGGCCCAAATCCCCTTGACTTTACCGCTCTGATTGCATAAACTGTATCTCAAAGGCTTAGCGCCTTTTCTTGTGCTGCAAGAATGTTTAATATGGGAGAGGATTAAAATGAAAAGAGTACTTGCTCTCGTTTTGGCGACCCTGATGCTGCTCGCGGCCGCGGGCTGCGGCTCCAAGCCCGCCGAGGAGAAGACCTTCACGATCGGAATGGAGTGCGCCTACGCCCCCTTCAACTGGACCCAGCTCGAAAAGACCGACACCGCCGTCGACATCGGCAACGCCTCCTACGCGGACGGCTACGACGTCGTCATGGGCAAATACATCGCCGAGAAGCTCGGCCGCACCCTGGTCGTCAAGCCGATCGCCTGGGAGGGCCTCGAGCCCGCCGTCAACAACGGCGAGATCGACGCGATCATCGCGGGCATGACCGCCACCCCCGAGCGGAAACAGAACGTCGACTTCACCACCCCCTACTATGAGAGCAAGATGGTCGTCATCGTCCGCAAGGACAGCGACCTGGCCGGCATCACCGACATCCAGCAGCTCTCCGGCCGCAAGGTCCAGGGCCAGCTCAACACCATCTACGACGACGTCATCGATCAGATCGACGGGGTCGACCACGTCACCCCGCTCGCGACCTACCCGCTGATGGTCGTCGCGCTCCAGAACGGCGAGGTCGACGCGCTGACCGCCGAGCTGCCCGTGGCGGTCGGCGTCACCAGCAGCAACTCCGACTTGACCTACGTCGAGTTCGACGCGGACAAGGGCTTTGAGGCCGACACCTCCGTTTCAATCGCGGTCAAGAAGGGCAACACCGAGCTGCTCGACGAGATCCAGAAGGCGCTCGACAGCCTCACCGAGGAGACCCGCCAGCAGTGGATGATCGAAGCGACCGGGCGCCAGCCTGCGCAGGAATGATCCACGGCGCACGCCGTCCGAAAGTACGAAAGATAGGATTGTGTGACCATGTTTGCATCTGCAATTGATATCGCCGTCAAATACTGGCCGATGTTCTGGGCCGGCATCAAGACGACCCTGCTTCTGTCCATCACCGGCACCGTCATCGGCCTGCTGATCGGCCTGGTCGTCGGCAGCGTGCGGTCGGTCTGCTCCAAAAGCGAGTCGCGGGATTCCGGCGTCGCCAAGGCGGTCAAAAAGATCGTCTATTTCATCACCTGCGTCTATGTGGAGTTCTTCCGCGGCACCCCGATGATGGTGCAGGCGGTCTTCCTCTACTACGGCCTCAAGCCGGTCTTCAACTGGGACACCACCGTCGCCGGCATCTGCATCATCTCGATCAATACCGGCGCCTACATGGCGGAGATCCTGCGCTCCGGGCTCCAGTCGGTCGACGTCGGCCAGACCGAGGCCGCGCGCAGCATCGGCATGACCCCCGCGCAGACGATGTTCCACGTCGTGCTGCCGCAGGGCGTCAAAAACGCCTTCCCCGCCATCGGCAACGAGTTCGTCGTCAACATCAAGGACTCCTCGGTGCTCAACGCCATCTCGGTGACCGAGCTGTTCTTCCAGTCCAACAAGATCGCGGGCAGCATCTTCAAGTTCACCGACACCTTCCTCGTGACCGCGCTGGTCTATCTGGTGCTCACCTTTACGACCACCCGCATCCTGCGCGCGATCGAAATCCGCATGCACCGCCCGCCCTCCAGCTATCCGACCTCGCAGACGGTGCCCGAGGCGCGCATCAAACCGGAAGGAGGGGCGCAGTGATGGAACACATCGTGGAGATCAAAAACCTCAAAAAGCACTTTGGCGATCTGCGCGTCCTCGACGACATCAACTTCCACATCGACAAGGGGGACGTGATCACCGTTATCGGCTCGTCCGGCAGCGGCAAGTCCACCCTGCTCCGGTGCATCAACCTGCTTGAGATCCCCGACGACGGCGAGATCCTCCTCCACGGCAAGGACATCCTCAAGGGGGAGCTCGACGTCAACAAGCACCGCGCCAAGGTCGGTATGGTCTTCCAGTCCTTCAACCTCTTCAACAACATGAGCGTGCTGAAGAACTGCATGATCGGCCAGATGACCGTGCTGAAGCGCAGCAAGGAGGAGAGCCAGAAGAAGGCGGAGCAGCTGCTCGCCACGGTGGGCATGTCCAGCTTCATCGGCGCCTCCCCCGCCCAGCTCTCGGGCGGCCAGCGGCAGCGCGTCGCGATCGCGCGGGCGCTCTGCATGGACCCGGAGGTCCTCCTCTTCGACGAGCCGACCTCCGCGCTCGACCCCGAGATGGTCGGCGGCGTGCTCGCGGTCATGAAGGATCTGGCCAAGTCGGGCCTCACGATGATCGTCGTCACCCACGAGATGGGCTTCGCCCGCGAGGTCTCCTCCCGCGTCGTCTTCATGGACAGCGGCATCATCCTCGAGGAGGGCCCGCCCGAGCAGATTTTTACCGCCCCCAAAAACGAGCGCACGCGGGAGTTCCTCTCGCGCTACCTCGCATAGAAAAAACGGATCAAAAAGGCCGCCGGCATTGCCGGCGGCCTTTTTTCGTTTATTTGTGATAGAGCTTTTTGGTCTGGTACTGCGGTTCGCAGGTGAGGTTGAGCCCCAGCTTGCGGAAGGTGTCCCCGTCCACGTGGGAGAGGATGACCGTCGAGTGCGCCTCACAGCCGCGCAGCTTCTGGAGCTGGCGCATCGCGAGCTCCGCCGTCGGGTTGGTCGCCGCGCAGATCGACAGCGCGACGAGGATCTCGTCGGTGTGGAGCCGCGGGTTGTGGTTGCCGAGGTGCTTGGTCTTGAGGTTCTGGATCGGCTCGATGATGATCGGCGAAATCAGGTGGATGTCGTGCTGGATGCCGCCGAGCGCCTTGAGGGCGTTGAGCAGCACCGCCGCCGACGCGCCGAGCAGGGCCGAGGTCTTGCCCGTGACGATGCGGCCGTCCGCGAGCTGGATGGAGGCGGCGGGCATCCCCGTCTCCTCCGCCTTTTTCAGCGCCGGGGCGATCACCGGGCGGTCGGAGGTCGACACCCCCGCCTGGTTCATGAGCAGCTCCACCTTGTAGACCATGTCCGCGTCGGCGAGGCCCTGGCGCTGCTCGCAGAGCACGCTGTAATAGCGGCGGATGATCTCCTGCCGGGCGGCCGCGCAGACCACCCCGTCGTCGGTGATGCAGCTGCCCACCATGTTGACGCCCATGTCCGTCGGGGATTTGTAGGGGGAGACGCCCGCGAGCTTCTCGAAGATCGACCGGAGGACGGGGAACACCTCCACGTCGCGGTTGTAGTTGACCGTGGTGACCCCGTAAGCCTCGAGGTGGAAGGGGTCGATCATATTGACGTCGTTGAGGTCGGCGGTCGCCGCCTCGTAGGCGAGGTTGACCGGATGCTTGAGCGGCAGGTTCCAGATCGGGAAGGTCTCAAACTTCGCGTAACCGGCCTTCACGCCGCGCTTGTATTCGTGGTAGAGCTGGGAGAGGCAGGTCGCCATTTTCCCGCTGCCCGGGCCGGGCGCGGTGACGACCACGAGCGAACGGCTCGTTTCGATGTATTCGTTTTTGCCGTAGCCCTCGTCGCTGACGATGAGGGGCACGTTGGAGGGATAGCCCGCGATCGGGTAGTGGCGGTAGACCTTGACGCCGAGGCTCTCCATCCGCTTCTGGAAGGCGTCGGCCGCGGGCTGGGCGCTGTACTGGGAGATCACCACGCTGCCCACGTAGAGTCCGATGCTGCGGAACGCGTCGATCAGGCGGAGCACGTCGAGGTCGTAGGTGATGCCCAGGTCGCCGCGCAGCTTGTTCTTTTCGATGTCCGAGGCGTTGATGACGATGACGATCTCCACCTCGTCCTTGAGCTCGAGCAGCATCTTCACCTTGCTGTCCGGCCGGAAGCCCGGCAGCACGCGGGACGCGTGGTAGTCGTCGAACAGCTTGCCGCCGAATTCGAGGTACAGCTTGCCGCCGAACTGCGCGATCCGTTCGAGGATGCGCTCCGACTGTGTGCGCAGGTATTTTTCGTTGTCAAAACCCAGCTCCATAAATCTCCAACCTCCACAAAACTTACCGCTCTCCATTATACTCAATTCCCGGGGATTTTACAAGAAAGTTCGCCAATTTTTCTGTATTTTCATCCCGCGGCGGGGATTCCTTCCCCACCGATACATACTTTCGGGAAAGAGGCAAATAATGTAACCATCCCTGCAAACGAATGGAGTGAGCAAATGAACGAAAAGACGGTTCTTCCGGTCAAAAACGACTACGGCTATTACGAGATCCGGCTGGAAAGCATCGGCGGGCTGGGCGCCAACCTCTGCGGAAAGATGCTCGGCGAGCTCGGCGCGGTCTACCTGGGGCTCAACTCCGCGTCCTTTTCGAGCTACGGCTCGGAAAAACGCGGTTCCCCCGTCAAGGCCTTCATCCGCTGGTGCGAGCAGGACATGGACCTGCGCGTCAACAGCCCCATCGAATCCCCCCACATCCTCGGGCTCTTCCACGAGGCGATGGCGGGCAAGCTGCCGGTGACGGCGGGCGTCACCGAGGAGACGCGCGTGATCGTCAATACCGGCGCCTCCCCCGACGAAATGCGCGAGCGGCTCAAGCTGCACGCCGGCGAGCTCACCTGCGTCGACGCGCAGAAGATCGCCATGGACTGCAAGTCGCGCGTCAACATGGTCATGCTCGGCGCGATCGTCAGGGCCTCCGGCTTCATCCCGCTCGACGCGGCGCTCTCCCTCGCGCGCGAGACGATCGGCAAAAAGTACCCCGCCCTCTGCGAGCAGAACCTCGAGGGCATCCGCCGCGGCTACGCCGAGGGCGTCTCCCGCCAGTTCTCCGACGACGGCCGCTTCCCCGCCGTCCCCTACACCGAGGCACGAGACAAATGGGGCTACCGGAACGCGCCGCTCGGCGGCGTGAACCCCCGGTTCGGCAGTTCCGTGTCCAACGACCTGTCCGCCTCCCGCGAGGGGTATATCCCCCTCTTCATCCAGGAGAAGTGCATCAACTGCGGGCTGTGCGACACCACCTGCCCCGACATGGTCTTCCAGTTCCGGCCCGGCGAGTACAAGGGCCGCAAGGCGATGGTCAACACTGGGCTCGACTACCACCACTGCAAGGGCTGCCTGCGGTGCGTCGACGTCTGCCCGACCGAGGCGCTCGTCGCCGGGCTCGAGCGCGAGCATCCGGACAAGAAGTGGTTCGTCCGCAACAAGGACCTCATCGTCGACCAGATGGAGTTCGAGGACGCGGGGCCCAACTCGTGGGTGACGAGCGAGAGCTTCCTCAATGAAAAACGTGTGGACGGAGGGGTTGTGTGATGAAAAAACAGCGGGTGCTTTTCGACAGCGGTAACGAATTGGCGGCCTACGCCGCCAAGCAGATCAACTACCATGTGATGGGCTACTACCCCATCACCCCCTCCACCCAGATCGCCGAATTCCTCGACCAGATGAAGGCGGACGGCGAGCACGACATCTCGCTGATCGCCGCCGAGGGCGAGCACAGCGCCGCCGGCATCTGCTACGGCGCGTCGACGGGCGGCGGGCGCGTCTTCAACGCGACCTCCGCCAACGGCCTGCTCTACGCGCTCGAGGAGCTGCCCGTCCAGTCGGGCACACGCTTCCCGATGGTCATGAACGTCGCCTGCCGCACCGTCTCGGGGCCGCTGTCGATCAAGGGGGACCACAGCGACATCATGTATACCCTCAACACCGGCTGGGTCATCCTCTTCGCCAACTCCCCGCAGGCGGTCTACGACTTCAACATCTGCGCGCTGAAGCTCGCCGAGCGGGTGAAGCTGCCCGTCATCGTCGCGTTCGACGGGTTCTTCACGAGCCATCAGAAGCGCCGCTGCGAGGTGTTCGAGGAGGATTCCGACGTGCAGGCGTTCGTCGGGAAATACGACGCGTCCTACAGCGCCCTCGACCTCGCGCATCCCGTCTCGATCGGCTCCTATATGAACGAGCCGGACATCATCAACAACAAGTTCCAGCTCCACCTCGCGATGGAGCAGGCGCGCGAGGCGATTCCCGAGGTCTTCGCGGAATATGAAAAGCTCTCCGGCCGTGCCTATTGCCGAACCGAAAGCTACCTCGCGGACGACGCGGAGGTGCTGCTCTTCCTGCTCGGCTCGAGCTACCACACCGCCAAGGTCGCGGCCGACCGCTTCCGCGCGCAGGGCAAAAAGGTGGGCGTCTTCACGACCAACGTGCTGCGCCCCTTCCCCGGCGAGGAGCTCGCCGCGATCTGTAAAAACGCCAAAACCGTGCTCGTCGGCGACCGGCAGGACAGCTACGGCGCAGAAGGCGGCAACATGAGCCTCGAAATCCGCGCCGCGCTCCAGCGCGCGGGCGTTTCCGCGCGGGTGCTCAGCCGCGTCTACGGCCTCGGGGGGCTCGACTTCTACGTCGAGGACGCCGAGCGGATGATCGAAAGCTGCTATGACGCGAAAGCCCCCGCCTTCGACTATCTCGGCAGCTATCCGGGCGAGCAGGTGGACAACCAGCAGTATTTCGCGCCGATCACCGGGGAGGCCGCCTCCCCCGGGCTCACCACCTGCGTCTTTGAGGACGGCAAGGCCGTCGTCAGGGGTGGCCGCGTCAACGAGACGACCGCCATGCCCAAGCGCCTCGCCCCCGGCCACGGCGCCTGCCCCGGCTGCGGCATCCCCGTCAACGTGAACCTCCTGCTGCGCGGCATCGAGGGCAACGTCGTGCTGCTCTTCCAGACCGGCTGCGGCATGGTCGTCACGACCGCCTACCCCAAGACCTCCTTCCGCGTCCCCTACGTGCACAACCTCTTCCAGAACGGCGCGGCGACCCTCGCCGGGCTCGTCGAGATGTGCCGCCAGCGGCAGAAGCGGGGCGAGCTGCCCGAGGGGGAGATCACCTTCGTCATGGTGAGCGGTGACGGCGGCATGGACATCGGCATGGGCTCCGCCATCGGCACCGCGCTGCGCAACAATCACCTCATCCTCTTCGAGTACGACAACGGCGGCTATATGAATACCGGCTATCAGCTCTCCTATTCGACGCCGATGGGCGCGAAGAG
This sequence comes from Anaerotruncus sp., assembly GCF_057433415.1. NCBI lineage: Bacteria > Bacillati > Bacillota > Clostridia > Eubacteriales > Oscillospiraceae > Anaerotruncus > Anaerotruncus sp. The sequence continues at coordinate 38,082 of NZ_DBMDHH010000011.1, forward strand.
CTCGACCTCCCACGTCGGCCCCAACCAGTACGGCAAAAACTTCTTCCACAAGGACACGCCGATGATCATGGCGGCCACCAACATCCCCTATGTCGCGACGGTCGCCGAATGCAACCCGGCCGACTTCCTCAAGAAGGCCGCGAAGGCGAAGGCCTACGCCGCCGAGCACGGCATGGCCTACCTCAAGGCGCTCTCCGCCTGCCCGCTCAACTGGGGCGACAAGCCGAACACCGAACGCCGTGTCATCCAGGCGGGCGTCGACTGCTGTTATTTCCCCCTCTACGAGGTCGAGCGCGGCATCACCAAAATCACCTACGACCCCGAGGCGGCCAGCAAGAAGCTCCCCGCCGCCGACTGGCTGGGGATGATGGGGCGCACCAAACACCTCATGAACGAGCGGTACGCCGACGTCGTGCAGGCCATCCAGAACGAGATCGACCACCGCTGGCTACGCCTCAAGGCGCGCAACGACTGTGAACTGCTCTAGTTTCTACCAATCGCACGAAGGGCGGCGGGTTTCCCGCCGCCCTTTTTGTGCAGTTTTGCCATGCCGCTTTCCGGGTGCGGCCGCGGCGTCTGAATTCCCGTGAGATTCCACAAATTTGTCATATATGAACACGCCGAAGAAGTGCGGTTTTCACAGTCCCGCCGGGACGGCGCGGCATTGCCGCGCCGTTTCCCTTTTGCGGCAGCCTGCGGTATGATGGAACCAGTGAATAGGAGGCGGAGGCATGGCGGTTCCAAAGGTGGCGGCGATCCACGATCTTTCCGGGCTGGGGAAATGCTCGCTGACGGCGGCGGTCCCCGTTTTATCCGCGATGGGGGTGCAGGCGTGTCCCCTGCCCACGGCGGTGCTCAGCAACCAGACGGGCTTTCCCAGCTACGCATGCGTCGACCTGTCGCGGCACCTCGACGCCTTCACCCGGGAGTGGGAAAAGCACGGCGTCCGTTTCGACGGCGTCTACACCGGCTTTCTCTGCGGGGCGCGGCAGGTCCGGATGGTCGAGCGGTTCCTCGACCGGTTCTACCTGCCCGGGACGCTGCTGCTCGTCGACCCGGTGCTCGGCGACAACGGCAAGCTCTACCCCGTCTTCGGCAGGACGATGTGCGACTCCCTCAAATCCCTCGTCGCGCGCGCCGACGTCATCACCCCCAACCTCACCGAGGCCTGCATCCTGGCGGACGGCGACTATGCGTCCGTCGCGCGGGCGCAAAGCCTCGAACCGGTGTGGGAGCTGGCCGAGCGGCTCGCCGGCATGGGGCCGCGCACGGTGATCGTCACCGGCGTGCACCGGGGGGATCTGATCTGCAACGCGGGCTTCGACGCGCGGACGGGCAGGCGCTTCTCGGTGGGCAACCGCAGCGTCGGCAGCGGACGCAGCTTTTCGGGCACTGGGGACCTGCTCGCCTCGGTTCTCTGCGGCGGGCTGGTGCGCGGCGAAACGGCGGAGGCCGCGCTGGAAAAGGCGGCCCGCCTGCTCGAGGCCGCGATCTCCGACGCGGAGGCCGACGGCACCGATCCCAACGAAGGCGTCCCCTTTGAAAACCATCTCGACCTGCTGATCGGAAAGGAAGGATAAACGATGACAAGTCCGAATTCGGCGGCCCTGAGCCGCAGATCCTATAAGCTGCTGACCGCCAGCGCGATGTTCGCGGCGATGATCACGCTGACCACCGCCTACCTCTTCCACATTCCCGTCGGCGTCAACGGCGGCTACATCCACTTCGGCGACGCCTTCATCTATCTGGCGGCCGGCCTGCTCCCGATGCCCTACGCCTGCGCGGCGGCGGCGATCGGCGGGGGGCTCGCGGATTTCGTCTCGGGCGTCCCGGTCTGGGTGATCCCCACGATGATCATCAAGCCCCTCACCGCCGTCTGGTTCACGGCGAAATCCCCAAAGCTCCTCTGCGGGCGCAACCTGCTCGCCCTGCTGCTCGCGGGGATCGTCTCCAACGCCGGCTATTACGTCGCCGAGGCCCTCTTCTCGGGCAACTGGCTCGCGCCGCTCGTCACCCTGTGGGGGGGCGTCGTCCAGTCGGGCGGAAGCGCGGTCGTCTTCCTGCTCGCGGCGTTCGCGCTCGACAGGTTGAATGTGAAAGAACAGCTTGGGCTTTACAGGGGGAACGAGTGATGGAAGATATCCTTTATGTATACGGCGGCAGCCTCTACGTCAACCTGACCAACAAATGCCCCTGCCGCTGCACCTTCTGCATCCGCTCCCAAAAGGAGGGGCTCGGCACGGCCGAAAGCCTCTGGCTCGACCACGACCCCACCGCCGAAGAGGTCATCGCGGCCTTTGGGGATTACGACCTCTCCGCCTATCAGGAGGTCATCTTCTGCGGGTACGGCGAGCCGATGTGCGCGCTCGACACCCTGCTCGCCGTCTGCCGGTACCTGCGCGGCGTGGGCGGCGTGAAGATCCGCGTCAACACGAACGGCCTGGGCGACCTCATCCACGGCAAACCCACCGCCCCCCTGCTCGAGGGGCTCGTGGACGCCGTATCGGTCAGCCTCAACACCTCCGACGCGGAAAAATACAACGCCGTCTGCCGCCCCTCCTTCGGGCCCGCGGCCTACGACGCGATGTTACAGTTCGCCGTGGACTGCAAGCGGTACGTCCCCGCCGTCAAATTTTCGATCGTCGACGTCATCCCCCCCGACGAGATCGAAATCTGCAAGCAGACGGCCGCGCGGCTGGGCATCCCGCTGCGCATCCGGCATTTTTCCGACTAGAAACGCAGAAAAAGGCGGCCTCCGGGAACCGGAGGCCGCCTTTTTTCAGCGCCGGGTGTTCGGTCCGAGCGCTTCCTTCTTGACGTTGTGATGCTGGTTCTGGTTGGCCGCGTGATGGTTGCTCTCCGGCCGGATTCCTTCGTTCTGCGCCTCGACCCGCTCGGCGGGGCCGTCGGGCAGCTTTGCCTTCTTTGCCAACGGAGATTCCTCCCTCTCAGGATTTCTTTCCATTAGGATTCCTCCGCCGGCCCCGGATATACGAATAAAAGCGGCGGGAATCCCGCCGCTTTTATGTTTATGCCGTTACTTGAAATAGCGGTTGAGCAGGCCCTGGAAGCCGCAGCCGTGGCGCGCCTCGTCCTTGCACATCTCGTGTACGGTGTCGTGGATCGCGTCGAGACCGAGTTCCTTGGCGCGGGTGGCGAGCTTCTTCTTGCCCTCACAGGCGCCGTTCTCGGCGGCCACGCGCAGCTCGAGGTTCTTCTTGGTGTCCGCGAAGACGACCTCGCCGAGCAGCTCGGCGAATTTCGCGGCGTGCTCCGCCTCTTCGTAGGCGGCCTTCTCATAGTAAAGGCCGATCTCGGGGTAGCCCTCGCGGTGCGCCTGACGCGCCATCGCCAGATACATGCCGACCTCGGAGCACTCGCCGGTGAAGTTCATGCGCAGGCCCTCAACGATCTCCGGGTCCACACCGGCCGCGACGCCGACACGGTGCTCATCGGCCCAGGTCAGGGAATCGGCCTTCTGCTCCTCGAATTTGGAAGCGGGCGCCTTGCACTGCGGGCAGAACTCCGGCGGGGTGTCCCCCTCATGAACATATCCACAAATGGTGCAAACAAACTTTTTCATCGTCATATCCTCCTGTCAATTTCGATTTCAAGTGCGGTTTTCTTAACCTTGGTTAACTATACCACAACAGTATAGTTAAGTCAAGCCTTTTTGGAAGATTCCAGAGAAAATGATAACAAATCTTTCTGAATATCTTTCCGTTTTCGTGTAAACTTTTTTCCAACCCGCCGGGGATTTTCTGCCATTGCCGATCATTGCATGGAATAAACCGTCCGAATTTCCGAATAATAAGAGTACACTAATTGAAAAGAGGTGAAATGACCATGGCGAAGAACAACAACCGTTCCGAACAGAACAGCCTGAGAAACGAGCAGAATAATTCTTCCAATCGTTTCAGCAACGAGCAGAACAATTCTTCCAACCGTTTCAGCAACGAGCAGAACAACTCCTCCAACCGTTTCAGCAACGAGCAGAACAGCTCCTCCAACAACAACCAGAAATCCTCCCAGGCGAAGAAGAACCGTAACGAGCTGTCCGACTAAGGCCATTTCGTCTGATAGAGCGCCGAAAGCCCCCGGATATCCCGCCGCGCGCGGCAGATCCGGGGGCTTTCCCTCGCTGTTTTTCAAAGAGGGCCGGCCGCGCGTGCGGCCGGCCCTCTTTTTATCCGGTGATCGGCTTGAAGCCCAGCCCGATCACCTCGGTGGAATCGGTCACGATGATGAAGGCCGCGGGGTCGACCTCGTGGATGATCTTCTTGAGCGGATGGTACTGCTGGCGGCGCACCGCCACGAGCAGGACCTGCGCATCGCTCTGGGTGAACGCCCCGGTCGACTTGAGAAGGGTGCAGCCGCGTTCCAGCTCCGCCATCACCCGCTTGGCGATCGTCTGGGAGTCCCGCGACATGACGTAGATGAGCTTCCCGGTATCCATGCCGTAGAGGATGCCGTCGATCACCTTGGAGGCGGTAAAGACCGCCACCATGCCGTAGAGGGCCGTTTCGATGCGCCCGAAGACCGCCGCCGAAATGAGGATGACCACCACGTCGATCGACATCAGGATCCTGCCGAGCGGGATATAGGGATACCGGAGCTGGAGCACCCGGGAGACGATATCGCTGCCGCCCGTCGTGGAGCCGCGCAGGAAGACGACCGCCATCCCCGCGCCCATGAGCACGCCGCCGAAGAGCGCGGCAAGCAGCGGGTCGCCCGTGTAGGCGGGCAACGGTGCGGCGGCGTAGTCGATCATGACGGACAGGACGACCACCGTCTTGAGGGTGCGCAGGGCGAACCGCCTGCCGAGGAACCGGAGCCCGACCAGCAGCAGCGGGATATTGATAAAGAAGGACCAGACGCCGATCGGGACCCGCGTCAGGTAGTTGAGCACCACCGCAAGGCCGCTCACGCCGCCCGGCGCGATCTGGTTGGGGGCGATAAACATCTGCATCCCCACGGCGAAGGCAAAGCTGCCCACCCCGTCGAAGGCAAGCTCCACCAGCAGTTCCCACAGCGTTTTGCGCAGTCCCGCTCTCTCCAATGCGATCCCCCTACCCTTCCGCCGCGGCGCAGGCCAGGTCGAAAAGCTCCCCGATGCGCTCCGTCTCGCCCTTGAGATAGAGATAGCCGAAGAGCGCCTCCACGCCGGTGGCGCGGCGGTAATCGGCGAGCGCCGCGTGCTTGGGGGAACTGGTGGCGTTGGCGTTGCGCCCGCGCTTGTAGACGGCGAGCTCCTCCTCGGTGAGCGCGCCTGAGATGCGCTCGAACGCGTCCGACTGGGCCGCCGCGTTGACGAGCTTCACCGCCTTGCGGTGCATGTCGTTGACGGGGCGGTTGCCCTCCGCCACGACCCGCTGGCGCACGCACAGCTCATAGACCGCGTCCCCCAGAAAGGCGAGGGTCAGCGGGCTTAAGAGCTTCGGATTCTGTTCCTGCGGTTTCATATCGAGCATAAAAGCCGTCCTTTATCTGATGTATTCAAACTCAAAATTGAGGATGCTGACCGTGTCGCCCTCCTGGATGCCCATCTCCTCGAGCCTGTCGATGATGCCGCTCTGGCGCAGCACCCGCTGGAAATACTGAAGACTCTCGTAGTCGTCCATATCCACCATGCCGAGCGCGGGTATCAGCCAGTCCGCCTCGACGATGTAGACGCCGTCCTCCACATGGATGTCGAAGACGTTGCGGGCGAGCCGCTCCCGCTCCTCAAGCGGGACATGGTCGACCTCGTATTCCCTGATGGGAGGCAGGGTGTCGAGCTTCTGCGAGATCGCGTAGACGAGCGGTTCGATCCCCTCCCCGATCGGCGCGCAGATCTCATAGAAGGGATATCCCTTTTCCTCGATGTAGCCGCGGAAGGCCGCGAGCTGTTCGGGGGAGGCCATGTCGGTCTTGTTGGCGGCGACGATCTGCGGACGGGAGGCGAGCTCGGGATTGAACTTTTCAAGCTCGGCGTTGATCGACTCGAAGTCGCCGACGGGATCGCGGCCCTCCGAGCCGGACACGTCGACGACGTGCACGATCAGGCGGCAGCGGTCGACGTGGCGCAGGAACTCGTGCCCGAGCCCGACCCCCTCGCTGGCCCCTTCGATAAGACCGGGGATGTCCGCCATGACGAACGATTTGCCCTCCGCCACCTTGACGACGCCGAGCACCGGCGTGAGGGTGGTGAAGTGGTAGTTGGCGATCTCCGGCCTGGCGGCCGACACCATCGAAAGCAGGGTCGACTTGCCCACGTTCGGGAAGCCCACCAAACCCACGTCGGCCAGCAGCTTGAGCTCCAGCTCGACCTCGTACTCCTCGCCGGGCAGCCCCGGCTTGGAGAAGCGGGGGCACTGACGCGTCGGGGTGGCGAAGTGGCTGTTGCCCCAGCCGCCCTTGCCGCCGCGCGCGACCACCGCGGGCTCCTCCCCCGACAGGTCGGCCATGACCCGTCCCGAGGCCGCGTCCCGCACGACGGTCCCGCGCGGCACGCGGATGACGAGATCGGGCGCGTTTCTGCCGCTGCGGCGGCCTCCGCCGCCCGGCGAGCCGTTTTCCGCGAAGAAGCGGCGCTTGTACTTAAAGTCCACAAGCGTGGACAGGTTGGTGTCCGCCTGGAACACGACGTTTCCGCCGCGCCCGCCGTCCCCGCCGTCGGGTCCGCCCGCCGCGACATATTTTTCCCGGTGGAACGCCACGGCGCCGTTGCCGCCGTCCCCCGCCCTGATGCGGATTTTTACCTTGTCAACAAACATGCTTTTACTCCTGTCTTCGGTCCGGGTGTGATGGATTTAGGATGCCCCAATAAAGAACAAAAATCCCGAGTGTTTCCACTCGGGACTTGCTGCAAAAATGATTACTGGACAGGAACGATCGAGACCTTCTTGCGGTCGCGACCGAGGCGCTCGAATTTCACTTTCCCGTCGCTCAGGGCGAAGAGGGTGTCGTCGGAGCCCCTGCCGACGTTGGTGCCCGGATGGATATGAGTGCCCCTCTGGCGGACGAGGATGTTGCCGGCAAGCACGAACTGGCCGTCAGCACGCTTCACGCCAAGGCGTTTGGATTCGGAATCGCGTCCGTTCTTGGTAGAACCTACACCTTTTTTATGTGCCATTTAAAACACCTCTGCTTTCCTTTCTACGATTAAGCCTTGATCGACTGGATTTCGACCTTCGTATACGGCTGGCGGTGGCCCAGCTTGCGGGCGGAGCCCTTCTTCGGACGGTAGGTGAAGACGGTGATCTTCTTGGCCTTGCCGTTCCTGAGCACCTTGCCGGTCACGGTCGCGCCCGCCACGGTGGGGGCTCCGACGACCACGCCGTCGTCCTTGCCGACTGCGAGGACCTGGTCGAAATTCACGGTTGCGTCAACCTCGGCGTCGAGCTTCTCGATAAAAACAACATCGCCTTCAGAAACGCGATACTGCTTTCCGCCTGTGCAAATGACTGCGTACATTCTGTTTCCTCATTTCAATAGACTCGCTGCGGTCAGGCGGCGTATGGGCGCACTTATAGCCTGAAACATGCGGCAAGTGATATTTTAGCATACCGGGGCTCCCATGTCAAGGGACGAGAGGTATTTTCAGGCGTTTCTCTCACTTTTTGGCGGCGGTGATGGTATTTCTCATCAGCATCGTGATCGTCATGGGGCCGACGCCGCCGGGCACCGGCGTGATCGCGCCCGCGACCTCGGAGACCTCCGCAAAGTCGACGTCGCCGCACAGCTTGCCGTTCTCGTCGCGGTTCATGCCCACGTCGATGACGACCGCGCCGGGCTTCACCATGTCGGCGGTGACGAACTTCGCCCTGCCGACCGCGACGACGAGGATGTCGGCGCGCCGGGTGACGGAGGGCAGGTCGGCGGTGCGGCTGTGGCAGATCGTGACGGTGCCGTGCTGGTGGAGCAGGAGCATGGCCATCGGCTTGCCGACGATGTTGCTGCGCCCCACGACGACGCACTCCCTGCCCTTCACCTCGATGCCGGTCGATTTGATCAGCTCCATGATGCCCGCCGGGGTGCAGGGCAAAAACTTGTAGTCGCCAATCATAATCTTTCCGACGTTGACGGCGGAAAACGCGTCCACGTCCTTGTCGGGCGAGATCGCCTCGATGACCGCCTTCTCGTCGAGGTGGGCGGGCAGCGGGAGCTGCACGAGGATGCCGTCGATATCCGGCTTTTTGTTGAGTTTATCCACGAGCGCGAGCAGCTCCTCCTGCGTCGTCTCCGCGGGCAGCGCGTACTCCTCCGAGTGGAGCCCCAGCTCCTCGCACGCCTTCTTCTTGTTGCGCACGTAGACCTTGGACGCGGGGTCGTCCCCCACGATCACCACGGCGAGCCCCGGCGTGATGCCGTCCTCCGCCAGCGCGGCGACCTCCTCCTTGAGCTGCTCGCGCAGCGCGGCGCTTACCGCCTTTCCATCAATCAGCTTTGCCTGCATCTTCATCGTCCTCCCCATCGGTCGTCTCGGGTTCCTCGTTTTCCTCGGGCGTGTCCCCCGCCGGTCCCCCGGCGGTCGCCGCCTCTTCGGACGCGTCCGCGCCCGTCTCCAAAGGTTCCGGAGAAGCGGGTTCCTCCCCCGCTCCCGAAGCCTCCGACGGTTCGGGCGCCTTCGCCTCCGCCTGCTGATAGAAGGTCCCGGCCAGCACGGCCTGTCCCTCCTCGGTATCCACATAGAGCTTCAGATAGTCGGGGGCCCCCGCGTGCGCGCGGATGCGCCCGCGCACCCAGACCTCGACCGCCAGCGCGGCGATCACAAGGACGACCGCGAGCGCCTGCGACACCCGGACGCTCCCCCACATGAGGCTGTCGGTCCGGAGGCCCTCGATGACGGCGCGGCCCGCGCCGTACCACGCGGCATAGACGAGGGCCAGCTCGCCGTCGAACCGGCGGCGTTTGGTATACCACGCGATGAACAGAAACCCGAGCAGGCACCAGGCCGACTCGTAGAAGAAGGTCGGGTGCACCGGAAGCGACGGGTCGACGACCACCCCCTGCGCGGCGAGCGCCGCCTGGTGGCTCGCGAGATACTGCCGGACCGCCGGGCCCGCCATCCCCCAGGGAGCGGTGGTGTTGGAGCCGAACGCCTCGATGTTGACGAAGTTGCCCCACCGGCCGATCGACTGCGCGAGGATGAGCCCGCCGACCGCGAGGTCGGCCATGGGCAGGAACTTCACCTTCCGCCAGCGGCAGATGAGGTAGCCCACGAGAAATCCGCCGATCACGCCGCCGTAGATGGCGATGCCGCCCTTCCAGAGGTAGAAGACGCTGATCGGGTCGTCCGCGTAGATCTCCCAGCTGAAGATCACGTAGTAGAGGCGCGCGCCGACGATCCCGCCGATGACCGCGCCGATGATGACGTCGAGCACCCGGTCGGCGTCGAGGCCGAAGGTGCGGGTGCGCTTCAGGATATAGAGGATCGCGAGCAGGAACCCCGCCGCGATGATGACGCCGTACCAGCGGATCGGCCAGTCGATGCCGGGGATCGTAAAGGCGGTCTGGTTGATCTCAAACTCCCCGATGCCAAGCCCCGGGAAGGAGACCGCGTGCCTGTAAAAATCCATGCTGTCAGCCTCCCCCGCCTATTCGTCGAGCGGCCGCACGATCGAAAGCGCCGACCGCGTCTCATCGAAGGCGGTCTCCAGCCGTTCGGTGAGCTGTTCGACGGTCGCGTCCGCCACGATGTCAAGCAGCGAATAGATGTCGTCGACGCCCGCAAAATAGGCCGCGGCCATGAGTCCCGCCACCGATTCCACACGGCTGTACATGCCGATATAGCGCCCGTAGGTGGCCCGGCGGCAGAGTTCGAACATCCGCTCGTCGATCCCCTCCCGCTTCATGCGGGCGATCTCCTCTTTGATCTCCCGCGCGACCCGTTCCGGCTCGCGGCTCTCGCCCGAGAAGATCGCGCACATATAGTCGCGCCCGGCCATGATCTCGCTGCCGAAGGTCGCGTTGATGATGCCCGCGTCGTACATGCGGCGGTAGAGCGGCGACGCCTCCCCCGCGATGATGTCGGCGAGCAGCTCGTCGAGCACCTGGTTTTTGAGGTTTTCCCGGGGGGCGCCGGCGCGGCCCTTGAAGCCGAACTCGAAGAGCGGCGTGGCGACCGACAGCTTCTGCTCGACGAGCGGCTTGCAGACGCCGTCCGGCTCATCGACCGTGCGGCGCTCGATCTCCACCGGCTTCTCGTCCGGCTTGAGCACCCGGTCGGCGACCTTCAGCACGGTGTCCACGTCGAAGTTGCCCGCCACGCAGAGCACCATGTTGTTCAGGTTATAGAAGGTGCGGTAGCAGCGGTAGAGCAGCTCGTGGTCGATCCTGGAGATCGACTCGACGGTGCCGGCGATGTCGATGCGCACCGGATGCCTGTGGTAGAGCGCGGCGAGCAGGTTGAACTGCACCCGCCAGTCGCCGTCGTCGTCGTACATGCGGATCTCCTGCCCGATGATCCCCTGCTCCTTCTGCACCGACTCCTTCGTGAAGTAGGGGCGGCGCACAAAGTCGAGCAGGATCTCGAGCGACTGCTCGAAGTTGCCGGTGCAGGCGAAGAGGTAGGCGGTCTTGTCGAAGGAGGTATAGGCGTTGGCCGAGGCGCCCGTCCTGGCGTACCGCTCGAACGCATCCCCTTCCTCGTTTTCAAACATCTTGTGCTCGAGGAAATGCGCGATCCCCTCCGGCACGTCGACGAACTCCGCGTCGTCCTGCGTCTTGAAGCCGGTGTCCACCGAGCCCACGTTGGCCGTGAAGGTCGCGTAGGCGGTCGAGTAGCCCTTCATCGGGCAGAGCAGCATATTGAGGCCGGACCGGTGTTTGATCCGCACCATCTCCTCCCCGAGCCGCGCGGATTTGACAATCTGCTGATCCATCTTACTCCGCCTCCTTTCCTGTGAGGAAATAGACCGTGTCGAGCGTGACCTGCCCGGCCGCCGCGATCACGTCCTCACGGGTGACCTCGTCGAGCAGGGCGCTCTCGTCCTTGGCCGAGTACTGGGCGCCGCCCACGATCTGGGTGAGGTACCACTCCTCGGTCGCGCTGAGCGAATCGCCGACCGCCTCCAGGGAGGTCTGCATGAGCAGGCGGGTGGCGGTGAGCTCCTCGTCGGTGAATTCGCCCCTGCGCACACAGTCGAGCTGGCGGAGGATCTCGTCGTAGGCCTTCCGCCCGTTCTGCTTCTCCACGCCGCTGTCGACGAACATGAGCCCGGTCAGGCGGTCGAACCGCGCGGCGCAGTAGTAGCAGAGGCTGAGCTTTTCGCGCACGTAGGTGAAGAGCCGCGAGGTCGGCGTGCCGCCGAAGAGCGCGACCATCATGCGCATGCCGCCGAAGGCGCGGCGGTCCTTAATCTCGCCGGTGCGGAAGCCCATCACCAGCTTGGACTGCGCGACGTCCATCTCGTCGGTCTGCTCGCGGACCCTGTCGGCGCGCAGGGCCGTTTGGACCTTTTCGAGCGCGGCAGGGCTGCGGCGGATTCCGGAAAACGCCTTGCGGAAGGTCTCCTTCGCCTCGGCCGGGTCGCCGCTGCCCACGAAGAAGAGCTCCACCTGCGCCGTTTCGACGACGCGGCGGTAGGCCTCCGCCGCCGAGCGGGCGGTGATCGCCTTTGCGTCGGGGATGGAGCCGTATTTGTCGACCGCGATCGGCTCGCCCGCGCACATGAGCGACTTGCAGCGGGTCAGCGCGTAGAGGCGCTTGTCGTTGATCTGCCCCTCGATCGTGTCCACGAGCTGCTGGCGCTCGAGCGCCGTGTCCTGCTCGTCGAACGCGCCGTCCGACAGCTTCGGGTCGAGCAGCACGTCGCAGAGCAGCGCCGCGCATTCGCGCGCGAGCGGGGCGTTATCGAGGGTGAAGCGGTCGTCGATGCCGTAGATCGAAAGCTCCAGCACCTGGTAGCCGCCGAACTTGGACACGTCGCAGGAGAGGGACGCGCCGTAGAGCTCGCACAGCTTCTGGTTGAGCATGGTAAAATCGGGGCAGGAACGGCAGCCGCGCCGCAGGATAAAGGGCAGGGCCGCGTTCACCGAGGCCGTTTCGCTCTCCAGCCCGACCAGCAGGTTGGCGGAGATGCGGTTGTGTTTGAATTTGGGATCGGTGACGCTGCTGAACCAGACGCCGTCGCCGATGGATTCCCGTTGGAAGCGGTCGTTCATTCGATGATCTCCTTTGGGATATTTCTATATTACGAGAAGTTATTATACCATAAAAAACCGCGCGCGCACCATCTTTTTTCCATCGTTTTTAAATCGTTAACAAAATGGTGTGGCTCGCCCCGTCGAGCGGGATTTCCTCCGCCGGATTCCCGTCCACCGTGAGCGTCCGCTTCCCCGTCCGGGAGCATTCGATCGCGTAGGTCGCCTCCCCCTCCCGTACCGTAACCGAGAAACGGTTCCAGCTTTCGGGCAGGCGGGGCGAAAGGGTGAGCGCCCCGCCGCGGAAGCCCAGTCCCAGCAGTCCGCCGACCACCGCGCGGTAGTACCACGCCGCCGCGCCGGTATAGATGCTCCAGCCCCCGTGGCCGCAGCACCCGGCGTGGGTGTAAATGTCGGCGGCGAGGTAGTAGGGCTCGGTCTTGTAGCTCTGGGCGAGCGCCGCGTCAGTGCATCGGGAGGTGGGATTCAGCATGTCGAGCAGCCGCCAGCCCTCCTCCGCGCGGCCCGCCTCCAGCAGCGCGAGCGCGAGCCAGATGGCCGCGTGGGTGTACTGGCCGCCGTTTTCCCGGATGCCGGTGGGGTACGCCTTGATATAGCCGGGGTTGTGGTCGGAGCGGTCGAAGGGGGGCGTAAAGAGCTTCACGATCCGCCCCTCATGGTCCACAAGGCGGTCGAGCGCGGAGTCGAGCGCCGTCTGCACGCGCGAAGCGTCGGGCATCCCCGCGAAGACCGCAAAGCTCTGGGAGAGCAGGTCGATGCGGCATTCCTCGCTCTTATGGCTGCCGAGCGGGGTCCCGTCGTCGTAAAAGGCGCGCAGGTACCAGTTTCCGTCCCAGCAGGATTTGTCGAGGTTCTGGCGCAGAAGCGCCGTTGTGCCCTTCATAAGCTCGGCGCGGAAACCGTCCCCGCGTTCGGCGCAGAGCGGCGCGAACCGCCCGCACACCACGGCGAGGAACATCCCGAGCCAGACGCTCTGCCCCTGCCCGCCCGCGCCGACACCCGAAAACCCGTCGTTCCAGTCGCCGCAGCCGATCTTCGGGATGCCCTTGTCCCCGAAATTGCTCGCCTTTTCGATCGCGCGCACGCAGTGCTCGAACACCGTCGCCTTTTCCTCCGACTGCCGCACCGCCTGGTAGCGCTCCTGTTCCCCCTCCGCGAGCGGTTCCCCCTCGCAGAAGGCGATCTCGAGGTCGAGCAGCTCCCGGTCGCCCGTCGCCTCGACATAGCCGCAGACGGTGTAGGGCAGCCAGAGCAGGTCGTCGGAAAAGCGGGTGCGCACCCCGCGCGTCTCGCTGGGCAGCGCGTGCCACCAGTGGAGCACGTCCCCCTCGGGGAACTGCACGGCGCAGCAGCGCGCGATCTGCTCCCTGGCGATCTCCGGGTCGAGCAGCTGGTAGGCGCCCGCGTCCTGCAGCTGGTCGCGGAAGCCGTAGGCGCCCGAGCACTGGTAGAAGGCGCACCGGCCCCACAGCCGCCCCGCGAGGATCTGGTGGGGCGCGAAGGTGTTGATGAAGCGGTCGAGCGGCTCGCTCGGGGTGGAGATCGAGATCGAGCGGCGGCCGGAGCCGCCGGAGGGCGGCAGCGGCCGCCCCGCGAGCTGCGCCGCGGCCGCCTCCTCGGCGGCCGCCGTGAGGATGAAGCGGATCGACTCGCGCCGGCGGGGCGGCAGGCGCTTGCGCACCACCGTGCCCGCAATGGGGTCGTTATTCGGCAGCAGCTCCCGCGGCGACCAGTCCCCCGCGTAAAACGCGGCGCGGTCGGTCGTGTGGCTCGGATGCCCGTCCGGGACGCGGACCGCCATCCAGGCGGGAAGCTGCGCGTGATAGGGATTGTGCAGCGTCAGGCAGCCGTCGAGCTGCCCGAACCGGATATATTTCGCCGTCTGCCGGCTGACGCCCAGCACCGGCTCGATCACATAGGCGCAGATGGCCTCCACCTCCCCGTCGCTCTCGTTTTCCAGCGTCAAATCGAGGAATTTTGCGCTCCCCGCGTCGGATACCGTCACGCGCACCTCCGTCGAAAGATCCCCCGCGCGCCCCTTCCAGCGGGCCTCCGACGGGGAAAAGAAGGCGCGCGCGCCGTTCACCAGGTCGTAAATCTCCTCCCCCAGCTTCAGCAGCAGGCGTTCGCCGTCGTTGCCCGAGGCGATGTCGTTGCGCCAGGGACTGAGCTTGCATTCACGGGCATTCTGCCACCAGGTGTTGCCGAGGCTCGCGTCCTGCATGAGGCACCCGAACGACGGGTTCGCCAGCACGTGGGAGAAGGGCAGCGGCGTCACCCGCTCGACGCAGAAGCCCTCCCCGAGGTAGGCCCCGCCCACCACGTCGAACCGGTTGGGGTCCTGCGGGATCTCCGCCGGCTCGGCGTGCAGGATGGGCGCGGGCCTCCACTCGGCCGGGGCGGGCTCCCGCGCGTCGGACGCGGTGTGGCAGGCGGCGGCCCTGAGGGCGGTGAGCACCTCCCGGGAGACCTCCCGCGGAATCCGGTACACGCCCTCCGGAAGCGGATTCTCCGGCGCGCCGAGCACGCAGAGGTCGAATTCCAGCCGGTGCAGCCGCATGATCGTCCAGAGCTCCAGGTAGGCCGACAGCCGCGCCCAATCCGGCTCGGCGCCCCAGTCGTAGAGGACGACGGGCCGGTCGCCCGAAATCCCCAGCGACCAGAGCGCGTCCTGCCCGCGGGTGTTCTCCGCGAGGGCGGCCCGCGCCGCATTGCCGCAGTCCGCGCCGAAGAGCATCTGCGGCAGCAGCCGCAGACCGAACCGCGCGGCCATCGAATCGCCCATGAGCGGCGAGGGCGCGGGGGCCGAACGTTCCTCCCGCGCGGCCGCGAGGTTGCCCGCGCTCTCGGCGAGCGACGGCCCGCAGGAGAGCAGCAGCGTCGCCGCCGCCTCCCCGCGCGCCGGGATGGTGAGGGTCAGGCGGAGGGCGCAGCAGCCGTCGGGGGTGGCGGTCTGGCCGCCGAAGGGCAGCGCGTCGAAATGCAGCAGGTTCTGGAGCCCCTCGGGATAGGGGGTCATCTCCTCCCGGCGCAGGCAGCAGTCGAACGGAATCCGCTCCGCGAGCCCCGCCGAAAGGAAGAGCCCGTCCGAGCCGTCCCGGTGGCGGCGGAAGAAACTGACCGAATCGGTTGCCGCGTCCCGGCTTCCCAGCAGAAAGAGCTTGGAGAAGGCGGGATGCGCGGCGTATTCGCTGTTTTGGGCGAGCACCGGCTCGAAGTAGAAGCAGACCTGCGCGACCGCCTTGGACGCGGTGTGGTTGCGGACGGTCAGCGCGCACCGCTCCACCGGACGGACCGCGTCGAGGGTGAACCGTTGGGTGAGCTCGATCTCCCCCTTCCGGGCGTGGTAGGACGCGCCGTCCGCCGTGAACTCGCAGCGGTGCGCCACCCCCTCCTGCCAGAAGGGCGCGGCCGTGGCCGAGATCGTCTCGCCGCACGCCTTCACAAGGGCGAGAATCCCCTGCGGGTGGAGCAGCGGGTCGTCGGAACGGCGGGTCACGTCGCAGTCCCCATAGCGAAGCCAGCCGTTCCCCGTCTCGGAGAGCGGATGGCAGCAGAGCCCCGACGCGAGCAGCGTGCAGGCGGGCGACAGCGGGGAGAGCCCCTCCCGCACGATGGGCGCGCCCTCGGGCGCGGGCTTTTGCCGCTGGTCGTTTTCCGGTTTCATCTGGTCGTACACCACCGCATCCTTTGATATTTTTTCCTGCAAAAATTCCCTGGCGGAACCCATCGCGTGGTCGCGCATGAACCGCTTCTGCATGACGTTGTCGAGCAGCGCGTTCGCGCAGGCGACGATGCTCATGCCGACATGGTGCGCCATATAGGAGCGCACCACCGCAAAGCCTCCCGCCGGGGCGCGCCCGGGCGTGAAGTCGGCCGCCTCATAGAAGCCGTACCTTCCCGCCATGCCGAGCGCCTCGAGGCGGTCGAGGTTTTTCATCCCGCCGTCAAGGTCGAAGGGCAGCGCCAGAAAGGTCGCATAGGGCGCGACGACGCATTCCCGGTCGAGCCCCCGCTTCACCCCCAGCGCCTGCACGCCGTGCGCCTTGTACTGGTAGTTTAAGTGCGGGTCGAAGGCGAAATACCCGCTCTCGCTGATCCCCCACGGAACCCCCGCGCGGCGGGCGCGCCGCTTCTGGCAGTAGAGCGCGTAGTGGAGCGCCTCGCCCAGCAGCGACCCGTCGTAGGCGGGCAGCAGCAGGTGGGGCATGAAATATTCAAACATCGTGCCCGTCCAGGAGACCGGCCCCGCGTAGGGGCCGCAGCGGGACATCGCGCGCCCGAGCGCGCTCCAGTGCCGCCGTCCCGCCTGCCGGGTGGCGACCGCGTAATAGCTGGCGGTGCGCGCCTCGCTCATGAGGAAGTCGTAGTGGGAGCCGGAGGGATTGCCGTTCCGGTCCAGGCCGATCGTCAGGAGCTTGCGGCGGCGGTTGTAGAAGACGGAAAAATCCGTCCGTTCCAGCAGCGCCTCCACGCGTCCGACAAGCTCCCCCATCCGCGGCTCCTGCGCGGCGTACTCCCGCAGGCCCTCCCCCAGCGCGACGAGCGCGCAGAGGAAGTTTCCGCTGTCCACCGCCGAGACAAACGGCTCGGGCAGCACCCGCAGGTCGTCGGTCGCGTACCAGTTATAGAGATTTCCCCGGTAAGTCTCGAGCTTTTCGATCGTCGAAATCGTCCGCTCGATGCGGGTGTAGAGCCCCTCGGTGTCGATCAGGTGCAGATCGCGCGCCGCGAGCATCGAGAGCAGCATCATGCCGATGTTGGTCGGCGAGGTGCGCCGCGCCACCGCCTCCACCGGGGAATCCTGGACGTTGTCGGGCGGCAGGTAGTGGTTCTCCTTCCCGGCATAGTCCTCGTAGAAGCGGAACATCTGGGCGCAGAGGGAGAGCAGGCGCTCCCGCTGGACGCGGCCGGGCAGCGCTTTGACCTCCGGCGTCGGGCGGGCGGTCGCCGCCGCAACGGGCGCGTAGAGCAGAAAGAGCGCGCCGTAGAGCTTGACGACGAGGCTCTGCGGCGGCGCGAAGATGAGCAGGCAGAGGCCGATGAGCTCGGAAAGCCAGCTTCTCCGCAGCACGGCGAGCACCCCCGCGTCGCGCGTCTCCCCCTGCGCGGCGGTCGTCCACTGGAGCAGGTTCTTGTGGGAGAACGCCATCCGCCAGAGGGCGCGGCAGGCCGCGTCGAGGGCGACGACCGCCTGCTGGGCGGTCATGATCGTGCCGAGCAGCGCCTGCCCCAGCAGCTCGAAGACGCGCGGCAGCGTGCGCGCGAAATAGCGGCGGGTCAGTGCGAACCGCCCGCCGTTCAGGATGGCGCGCACCGCGCCCAAAAGCGGCGCGAGCGCGCCCGAGAGGAAGGCCAGCGCGCAGAGCAGCAGCGCGGTCCCCTGCGGCAGAAAAGCCGCCGCGGCCACGCAGGAAAGCGCCGCCGCCGGCGTCAGCGAGCGGCGGAGGTTGTCGAGAAGCTGGTATTTCGCGAGCGGGCCGACCGGGTTGGGGCGGCGGGAGCCGTTCAGCACGATCGTCCGGCGCAGGAAGGGCAGGTTCTGCCAGTCGCCGCGGATCCAGCGGTGCAGCCGCGTGAACCAGGAGAGCGCGTTGGTGGGCATCCCATCGGTGAGCTCCACGTCGGAGAGGAGCCCCACCCGCAGGTAGGCGCCCTCCACGATGTCGTGGCTGAGCACGCGGTTTTCGGGAAACCGCCGCCCGACGACCGCGTGGAAGGCGTCGATATCGATGAGTCCCTTGCCGGAAAAGACCGTCTGTCCAAAGAGGTCCTGATAGAAGTCGCTGCACTCCTGCTCATAGGAGGAGATGCCGCCCGCGCCCGCCATAATACGTGTAAAGTCCGTCGCCTTTGCAGACTCCAAATCGGTGCCGATCCGCGCGGTCAGGATGCCATAGCCGGCGGCGACGGCGTTGTGTTTGCCGATCACCGGGCGGTTGAGCGGGTGCTCCGCCGCCGCGAGCAGCTGGCGCGCGCCGTCGAAGGAGAGGTTGGTGTCCGCGTCGAGCGCAATGAGGTATTTGAGATTCCCGAGCGCCTCGCGGTCCCCCGCGAAGCAGGCCACGGGCGTCTCCCCGCCCTTTACAAAGCGGATGAATTCGATGATTGCGCCCCGCTTGCGCTCCCAGCCGCAGTAGGCGTTCTGCGTCGGGCTGTAGACCCGCCGCCGCACAAAGAGGAAAAACCGGCCGCCGTACCGGCGGTTCAGCTCTTCGATCACCCGTTTGGCGGCGTCGATCCGGGGGCCGTCCTGCGGGCTGAAGGGCCGGCGGTCCTCCCCGAAATCCGCGAGCACGCAGAAAAAGAGGTTTTCGGCGGGGTTGGAAAAGTAGAGCTGCTCCAGCCGGTTCCGCAGCCCGTCCGCCTTGTCGGCGGCGGGCAGCAGGGTCGTCACGGCGACCGCCGTCTTCGGCAGCTCGGTCAGTTCGACGCGCGGAATATGCCCCGCCGGGACGCCGCGCATCGCCAGCGAGGAGGCCAGCACCCGCACAATCTCGACGAGCGGCAGGTACCCGAGCAGCGCGGCGGCGGGACCGAAGCCCGCCCAGAGAAAGGCGCAGAGGGCCAGCGGCAGCGCCCAGGAGAGCAGGAGCGCCGCGCGCCCGCGCCGCCGGGCGCGGATGGCGCGCGGGTCGTGCCCGAGCAGATAGTAGCCGACGTGGCGTTCCCGCTCCCCCTTCGCGTCCCCGGCGCAGATGAGGATGTCGCGCGCAACGGCGCTTTCCGCCGCGCCGGTATATCTTGCGATGCGCGCGGCGATCTGCCGGTAGTGCCGCCGGGACTGCTCCGCCATGCGCGGGTAGACCCCGGCGGGGTCCTTTTCAAAGATGCGCTCGACCGCGCTCACCGAACGGGTGAGCGCGTCGAAATCGAGTTCGTAGACCGCCGTCAGCCCGGTGACCGCGTAGGAGAGGAGGCGCTCCCGCCCTGCGGAATCCCGCTCCCCCGCGCAGGCGTCCGCCGCCGCGTGCAGCAGGACGCATTTGAGCGCGGTGTAGGTGAATTCCAGTTGCCGCTCCCCGAGCTCGGAAAGCTCGTTCGCGGCCGTAAGCGCCGCGCGGACCTCCTCCATGCCGATCGGGATCTCCCCGTCGGCAAAGACCGCCTCAAGCTGTAGATAGAGCCCGAGCAGCGGCGCGCTCCGCTTTCGGCAGCCGCGCAGGTCGAGCAGCGACTGCTTGGCGTGCGCCTCGAGCGCGTAGAAATTATCCGAAAGCCACTGCTCCCAGCCCTCGGGCGCGCCGGTCTCCCGCAGGGCGGAAAACCGCGCGCGCAGCTCCGAAAGCTCCCGCCGCAGCCCGCGCGCGATCTGGCGCGCCCCGCCGCGCGGGACCTCCCGCGCGGCCGCGCGCACCCGTTCCTCGATCATCGTCCGTTTATTCCCGTCCATCTGCAAACCGCCATTTCTTTTATCGTTCGCAGATATTTTTACCAGAAGGCCCCCAAACATGCAGAAAGGGCCGCCGGGGTTTTCCCCGGCGGCCCTTGGCTGTCCGTTATTGTCCGAGCAGTTCCCGCAGGCCCGCCTCGTCGATCACCGCCACGCCCAGGCTCTGCGCCTTGGTGAGCTTGCTGCCCGCCTCCTCGCCCGCCACGACGTAGTCGGTCTTCTTCGAGACGCTTCCGCTCACCTTGCCGCCCGCCGCCTCGATCATCTCCTTGGCCCCGCTGCGGGTCAGCGACGGCAGCGTGCCGGTCAGCACGAAGGTCTTCCCGGCGAGGGTGTCCGCCGCGGGCGCCGTCTCGCAGAGCATGTTGAGCCCAAGGGAGCGGAACCGCTCAATGAGCGCGCGGTTCTGGCCGAGCGCGAAGAAATCCGCGACGCTCTGCGCCATGATGCCGCCATAGCCGTCGATTCCGGCGATCTCCTCCGCCGTGGCGGAGAGTACCCCGTCCATGCTGCCGAACCGCTGGGCCAGCAGCTGCGCCGACCGCTGCCCGATGCCCGGGATGCCCAGCGCGAAGAGCAGCCGCGACAGGTCGCGGGATTTCGACCGCTCGAGCGCCTCCAGCAGGTTCTGCGCGCTCTTCTCCCCCATCCGTTCGAGGGCGGCGAGCGGTTCCTTTTCCAGGGTGTAGAGGTCGGCGGCCGAATGCACGAGCCCGCTTTCCAGCAGCTGGTGGACGATCGCCGGGCCAAGGCCGTCGATATCCATCGCGTCGCGGCTGGCGAAATGCACAAGGTTGCGCGCCACCTGCGCCGGACAGGCCATGTTGACGCAGCGGAGCACCGCCTCCCCCTCCTCCCGCTCGGCGATGCTGCCGCAGGAGGGGCAGACGTTGGAAATCCGGTAGACCGGCGCGCCCGGCTGGTGGAAGGCGACCGAGACGACCTCGGGGATGATGTCGCCCGCCTTGCGCACGACGATCGTGTCCCCGATGGCGATCCCCTTCTCGTTGATGAAGTCCTGGTTGTGGAGCACCGCGCGGCTCACCGTCGTGCCCGCCAGCGTGATCGGCTCGAAGACCGCCGTGGGTGTGAGCGCGCCGGTGCGCCCCACGCGGATCTCGATCTCGCGCAGGGTGGTCCGCTTCTCCTCGGGAGGGTATTTGAAGGCGACCGCCCAGCGGGGGAACTTGGCCGTCGCGCCGAGCTGTTCGCGCTCTGTAAAGTCGTCGACCTTGATGACCGCGCCGTCGATGTCGAAGGGGAACTCGTAGCGGTTTTCGCCGATCCGCCCGATCTCCGCGATCGCGTCGGAAATGTCGGTGAACGCCTTATAGGAGGGGATCACCTTGAAGCCGAGCGCCGCCAGGTAGTCGAGCGACTGCTTGTGGCCGGTGAGGGTCTTCCCCTCGATCCGCTGGATGTTGAAGACGAAGATATCCAGCCCCCGCTGCGCGGTGACGCGGCTGTCCTTCTGCCGCAGGGAGCCCGCCGCCGCGTTGCGCGGGTTTTTGAAGGGCTCCTCCTCGTTTTCGAGCTGCCGGGCGACCACCCGGTCGAAGCTCGCGCGCGGCATGTAGACCTCCCCGCGCACCTCGAGGAAGGGGAGCTTTTCGGTGAGGGTCATCGGGATCGACCCGACCGTCTTGAGGTTCTCCGAGACGTCCTCCCCGGTGACGCCGTCCCCGCGCGTCGACCCGCGCCAGAAGGCGCCGTCCCGGTATTCGAGCGAGACGGACAGCCCGTCGATCTTCGGCTCGACGATGTAGACGGGGTCCGCTACCGTCTCGCGCACCCGTGCGTCGAAGGCGGCGATGTCCGCCGTGTCGAAAACGTCCTGCAAGGAGCCCATCTGCACCTCGTGGCGCACCGGCGCGAAGGTGTTGAGCGCCATGCCCCCGACGCGCCGCGTCGGGGAGTTCTCCGTCGCGAGCTCGGGGAATTCCGTCTCGATGTCCAGCAGCTCGTGCAGCAGCCTGTCGTAGTCATAGTCGCTGATCGAGGGGTTGTCGAGCACATAGTACTCATAGCTGTATCTTTCCAAAATCGGGCGCAGCTCGCCCGCCCGGTTTTCCGCCGTTATCCGGTCCATGCCGTCTTCCTCCAGTTCGGTATCATTCCCTGTTATTCTATCACAAATCCCCGTCTCAATCCACATTTTTCAGGCCGTAATCGTTGACCTTGTCGATGAGACCGCGGTTGTCGCCCGAGATATCGGTGAACGACTGCGGCACCTCCCCCACGATCACCGTTTCGGCGATGCAGATGTCGGTCGAGACGTCCGTCTCGACCGTATAGAGGGGCAGGATCGCCGCCACGCGGGTGTTGACCGTCACCATCACCTGGTGCAGCGTCTGGTTGATGCCCGCCGACTGGAATTTGTTGTAGATCTGCGTCTCGGTGTAGCCCATCGGCACGACCTTGAACTGGACGCTCGGCCCCCGCCCCGACAGGAAATGCCCGCCGAGCAGGGTGCCCAGCGGAAGGTCGATCGGCTGTTCGATCCCCTTCTGGAGCTCGTCGCTGACCGCGTTGTTGATCTCCGCCTTGAGCCGGTTGAGGGCGACCATATTGGTTGTGACCGTCGTGACCTTGCCCTTTTCATCGAGCACCGCGTTCATGACCTTCCCATAGGTGATGTTTTCCTCGGAAATGACCCGCAGCACCGCGTCGTTGACCGCGCGGGTCGCCACCAGCTTGGACTGGTAGGTCGACACCGTCGAGACGAGCGGCCGGATGCGCCCGTCCACCCAGAAGGCCGCCAGCAGGATCAGCATCCCCGCCGCGAGCATCTTGAGCGCGCGCAGCTTGCGGCGGCTGATGCGGATGGTGATCGGTTTCACCGCGCCGCCCCCTTTCCGTATGCGTCTATCTATTAATGTATTCGGCTCCGCGCCAAAACGTTCTCGCAGACGGAAAATCCGGCTAAATCCCTCCGCTTTGGGTGACAAACCGGGCGTTTCGTGCTAGGATGGAAGAAAAAGGAGGGAACGCCATGCCGCAAAAGCTGAACGAACGGGAGCTCGCGGAGTTCGGGATCACAACCAACCACGAGCGGATGGAAAACGGCGAGGTCCGCTTCCGCCTCACGGGGCGGGACGGCAGCAGCTATATCCGCTGCGAGAATACGGGCGGCCCGGTGTGGGAAAACAGCCATTCCCACAGCGCCCTGAGGGAGATGGTGATCGTGCAGGAGGGCCGCGTCGTCTTCGCCGAATACCGGGAGGGGACGGCGCGCCTGCGGGAGCTCCCGCCCGGCGGCTGGGCGGTCACCGTCCCCGGCGTGCCCCACAACGAATGCCTCGCGCGCGGGACCGTCGTGCACACGGTCAAATTCGGGGACTGCTCCCATCCCGACTGGATCGCCAGCCCGGAGCTCGACGCGCTCACCAAGCGGCTCTCCTTCGCGGAGGCGCTCGAAATCGCCCGGAAAACGAAAACGGACGCCTGACCTGCCGGTCGGGCGTCCGTTTTTAGAGCGGATTATTTCTTCTGATCCTTCGCGCGGATCTCGGTGCGGCGGATCTTGCCCGAGATCGTCTTGGGCAGTTCGGTGACGAACTCGACGATGCGGGGGTATTTATAAGGAGCGGTCTGTTTTTTGACGAAGGTCTGGAGCTCCTTTTTGAGCTCCTCGGAGGGCTGGTAGCTGCTCGTCAGGACGATCGTCGCCTTGACCACGATGCCGCGGACGGGATCGGGCGCGCCGGTGACCGCGCATTCCAGCACGGCGGGGTGCTCCATCAGCACGCTCTCGATCTCGAAGGGGCCGATGCGGTAGCCCGACGACTTGATGACGTCGTCGGTGCGTCCGACATACCAGAGGTAGCCGTCCTCGTCCATCCACGCGGTATCGCCCGTGTGGTAGTAGCCGTCGTGCCAGGACGCGGCCGTCTCCCCGGGGTTGCGATAGTAGCCGCCGAAGAGCCCGGGATGGGGCTTCTCGGTGTTGATGACGATCTCGCCGACGGCGCCGCGCGGCACGTCGTTGCCGTCCTCGTCGATCAGGTGGATGTCATAGATCGGCGACGGCTTGCCCATCGAGCCCGGCTTGGGGGTGGTGCCCACGAAGTTCGCGACCTGCATGACCGTCTCGGTCTGGCCGTAGGACTCCATCAGGCGCAGGCCGGTGAACTCGTACCAGCGGTTGTAGACCTCGGGGTTGAGCGCCTCGCCCGCCGTCGTGGAATAGTGCAGGGCGGACAGGTCGTATCCCTCCATCCCCTCCTTGATGAAAAAGCGGTAGATGGTCGGCGGTGCGCAGAAGGTGGTGACCTTGTATTTTTCCATCATGTGCAGCAGGTCGTGGGGGACGAACTTGTCAAAGTCGTAGACGAAGATCGACGCCGCGGCGAACCACTGCCCATAGAGCTTGCCCCAGACCGCCTTCATCCAGCCTGTCTCGGAGACGGTCAGGTGCAGATCGTCCGAGTGGACGTTGTGCCAGTAGCGGGCGGTGATGATGTGCGCCACCGGGTAGGCGTGGTTGTGGACGACCATCTTGGGCATGCCCGTCGTGCCGGAGGTGAAGTAGAGGAGCAGCGGGTCGTCCCTGGAGGTCTGGACCCGCTCGAAGTTCCCGTCGTACTTTTCGAGCTCCTCCGAATAGGTGAGCCAGCCCTCCCGCCTGCCGCGGACGATAAACTTGGAGTGGACCCCGTCATACTGCCTGCACGCCTCGTCGACATACTCGGAGATGTTGCACTCGCCCGAGCAGACGCAGGCGGTGATGCCAGCCGCCTCGAAGCGGTAAACGAGGTCGTGGGTGGTCAGCAGGTTGGTGGCGGGCACGCCGACCGCGCCGAGCTTGTGGAGCGCGAGGACGGTGAACCAGAACTCATAGTGCCTTTTCAGCACCAGCAGGACCATGTCGCCCTTTTTGACGCCGTGGTCGGCGAGCATCTGGGCGCATTTGTCGGAATAGAGCTTCATCTCGCCGAAGGTGAGCACCCGCTCCTCCCCCGCCACGTTGCACCAGACCATGGCGCGGCGGTTCGGCTCGAGGCAGGCGATCTCGTCCACCACGTCGTAGGCAAAGTTGAAGTTATCGGCGATCACCGGCTCAAAGTAGTTGAGCACGCCGTTTTCGTCAAAGCCCTCCTTGCAGAAGCGCTGATAAAAATTCTCGAGATCCATCAGTCGTTCTCCCCCTTGTCGTTTTCATCTTTCATGACGACCGCAAGGAACACACAGTCCTCGCCGCCCGTCGCGATCATGCCGTGCGCGTGGCCGGAGTCGTAATAGATCGCGTCCCCCGGTCCCATATACTCGGTGTGGTCCTCCATCTGCACCTTGAGCTGCCCGCTCAGGACAAAGTCGAACTCCTGCCCGTCGTGCTGGGAGAGGTGGATGGGCTTCTCCTGCTCCTCCTGCGAAAAGGGCGCGGTGACGAGGAAGGGCTCGGCAATCTTGCGGGAAAAGCGGTAGGCCAGGTGGTTGTAGGTGAAGCCGGCGCGGCGGTTGATGCTCAGCCCCTCCCCCTTGCGGACGATCGAGTAGAAGGAGAGGTGCGGGGCCTCGCCGGTGAGCAGCTCGATGATGTCGACGCCGAACGCCTGCGCGCAGTTATAAAGGAAGGTAAAGGTGAAGTCGCTCTTTCCGTCCTCGGCGGCGAGGTATTCCTCGGCGGAAAGGCCGGTCTGCTGCGCCATCTCCGCGACCGGAATCTCCATAATCTCCCGCAGCGTACGGATCCGCATGGCAATTTCCTGTAGTTTCTGCTCTTGCATATCGGTGACCTCCATCTCAAAATTGACCGGATTTGTTGTGGCCGCGGCCCGGGAACGGGCGCGGCGAAAGTGAAAAAGACCCGTCCCTCAGATAAGGGACGAGTCCAATTTACGACCCGCGGTACCACCCGAATTGCGCAACAATGCGCCGCTTAGCGAAGCTCTAACAAGCTCCCGACCGTTAACGCCGTCCAGCGGGGAAGCCTACTTGATCTCCGTTCGGCTCCCAACTCGGGGGTGATGAGCTGTCAAACGGCCCGCCGCCGGCTTTCACCATACGCCGGCTCTCTGTGGGCTGGGCTGTGTCTGCGCCGTCCCCGTCATCGTCTTTGAAAAGTTATTGACGCTATCATACTGCAAACTTTGGGCGTTGTCAATACCGTTTTTTTCAAAAAATTTTCAGCGGATATACCGGAGCAGGTCCAGCGGGCGCTCCGCGACCGCGTCCGCGCCGTTCTCCCGCAGCTCCTCCTCCGACCGGAACCCCCACAGCGCCCCGACCGCAAAAAGCCCGCCGTTCTTCGCCGTCTGCATGTCCACACCGCTGTCCCCGACGTAGACCGTGTCGGCGGCGCGGATCCCCGTTTCCTCCAGGATCTCCGCCGTCAGCAGCCGGTCGGGCTTTGTGGGCCAGCCCTCCCGCTGGCCGTGCACGACCGCGAACCGCTCCCCCAGCAGGCTCCTGCAGAGCTCCACTGTAAAGGCGTGCGGCTTGTTGGAGAGCACCGCGCAGGCGGCGCCCGCCTGTTCCAGCGCGCCGAGCAGCTCCGGGACCCCCGGGTAGGGCGCGGTCAAATCGGCGTTGTGCGCGCTGTAGTAGGCGTTATACTCGTCCCGCAGCAGCGCGAGCGCACCGGGCGAATGATCGGCGTCCGCAGGGATCATCCGCTCTACGAGCTTATAGACGCCGTTGCCCACAAAGAGCTTGTACCGTTCGGCCGGGTGCTCCGGCCAGCCGTGCGCCCGCAGCAGGTGGTTGCCCGCCGCGGCGAGGTCGTCGAGCGTGTTGAGCAGCGTCCCGTCGAGGTCGAAAATCACGAGCTTTTTCATTCCGCGGCACCCGCCTTCGCATCCGTCTTCTGCTGGAAGCGCGCCGCGTCGACAATCACCCGGCTGTGCGTGCCGCGGCCGATCTCCCCCGCCGCGTCCCGCGCGGACACGGTGAAGTCCACCCGGCGGCCCTCCGCCGCGACGATCTCCGCCGACGCCTCCGCCGCCATGCCGGACGGCGTGGCCGACATGTGGGACACGTCCATCGCCGTGCCGACCGACGTCTGCCCCAGCTCCAGAAAGCGCGCGAGCAGCGTGCAGGCGGCCCGTTCCATCTCCGCGATCATCGCGGGCGTGGCGAGCACGTCGAGGTCCCCGCTGCCCATATGAGACGCGAGCCGCTCCGGCCCGACCGTAAAGGTCACGGTATTCTTTTCTCCGATCATAAATGGCACCCCCGTTTTCTAACCGACGACAGTATAGCACAAATGGACGCGGGATGCAAAAAAGCAGTCCGGCGTTCCGGATGGAACGCCGGACTGCATCAAACGCTTCGGGGGTTCCGGGAGGCCTTTTCAAAGCCTCCCTAGGAGAAGGTGAACTGTTCGTCCTTCCAGGAGCAGACGATCCGGTCGCCCGCCTTGATGGTGCCGTGGAGCAGCTCGTCGGCGAGGCGGTCCTCGATCTTCGCCTGGATCGCCCGGCGCAGCGGGCGCGCGCCGTAGAGCGGGTCAAAACCGTCGAGGGTGATCTTCTCCGCCGCCGATTCGTCGAAGCTGATCTCAATGTGCAGCCCCGCGAGCCGCGTCTTGAGCGCGTCGAGCATGTTCCCGGCGATCTGCCGCACCTCCTGCTGGCTGAGCTTGTGGAAGACGATGATCTCGTCGACGCGGTTGAGGAACTCGGGCTTGAAGGATTTTTTGAGCTCACCCACCATCATCTTGCGCACCGCCTCCTGCTGCTTATCCGGGTCCTCCTGCGCGCCCGCGGAAAAGCCGAGCCTGCCCTGCTCGCAGATCATGCGCGCGCCGATGTTGGAGGTCATGATGATGATCGTGTTTTTGAAGTTGACGGTACGCCCCTGCGCGTCGGTGAGGATGCCGTCCTCCAGGATTTGCAGCAGCATATTGAAGAAATCGGGGTGCGCCTTTTCGATCTCGTCGAAGAGGATCACCGAATAGGGGCGGCGGCGGACCTTTTCGGTGAGCTGTCCGCCCTCGTCGTAGCCGACGTATCCCGGCGGCGAGCCGACCAGCTTGCTGACCGAGTGCCGCTCCATATACTCCGACATGTCCAGCCGGATCATCGCGTGCGGGTCGCCGAACATGCATTTGGCGAGCGCCTTGCAAAGCTCGGTCTTGCCCACGCCGGTGGGCCCGAGGAAGATGAAGGAGCCGAGCGGGCGCGACGGGTCGTGCAGGCCGACGCGGGAGCGCCGGATGGCGCCCGCCACCGCGTGTACCGCCTGCTCCTGCCCGACGATCATCTGGTGCAGCGACTCCTCGAGGTGGAGCAGCCGCTCGCTCTGCGCCTCGGTGAGGCGGGTCGCGTCGATGCCGGTGATGTCCGCCACGAGCTTCGCGATGTCCTCGGAGGTGAGCTTCTGAAGGCTTCCGTCCCCGCTGTCCTCCCAATCGTTCTGCGCCTTCTCCAGACGCGCGCGCAGGTCGCTCTCCCGGTCGCGGATGCTCGCCGCGCACTCGAAATTCTGGGTGCTGATCGCCGTTTCCTTCTCTGTCTTGAGGGCGGTCAGCTTGTTTTCCAGCTCCCGCAGGCTGTTCGGGACTGTAATGCTGTTCATCTTTACACGCGAGCAGGCCTCGTCGATCAGGTCGATCGCCTTGTCGGGCAGGCGGCGGTCGGCGATATACCGCGCGGACAGCGCCACGGCCGATTCGACCGCCTCGTCGAGGATGCGGATGCGGTGGTGCTCCTCGTACCGTTCGCGCAGGCCCTTGATGATCGCGACCGCGTCCTCCTCGCTCGGCTCCTCCACGAGGATCGACTGGAACCGGCGTTCGAGGGCGCTGTCCTTTTCGATGAACTTGCGGTACTCGTCGATCGTCGTCGCGCCCACGAGCTGGAATTCCCCGCGCGCGAGCTGGGGCTTTAAAATGTTGGCGGCGTCCACCGCGCCCTCCGCCGCGCCGGTTCCGATGATCGTGTGCAGCTCGTCGATAAAGAGGATGATGTTGCCCGCCGCGACCACCTCGTCGATCGTGTTCTTGATCCGCTCCTCGAAGTCGCCGCGGTATTTCGTGCCCGCGACCATGCTTGTCAGGTCGAGCGCGATAAACCGCTTCTGCTTGAGCTGGGGCGGTACATCCATCTCGACGATCCGCCGCGCGATTCCCTCGGCGATCGCCGTCTTGCCGACGCCCGCCTCGCCGA